>JADFUQ010000537.1 GCA_015222065.1 Bacteroidota bacterium | reverse complement strand
GAACTGGGTGCAATTCCGGATGGAAAAACCATTAATACTGAAATCTTACAAAAAGCAATTAATAGTTGTTTCGAGAATGGGGGCGGTACTGTAATTCTGCCGGCAGGTAAATATTTAACAGGATCAATTTTTCTTAAAAGCGGAGTTTGTCTCAAGTTGGAAAAAGGATCAGTATTACTGGGAAGCACCAATATTAATGATTATAAAGAAGTAAAGCCGGAGTATGTTGCTCTTAGGACCGGTAGTGTAACACGGCAGTTGATATTCGCTGAAAATCAGGATAATATCTCTATAGTTGGTGAAGGAACCATTAACGGGCAAGGCGCTGTTTTTGAAAGGGATATTATTGATCCACGTCCTTATGTAATTCTGTTTATAAGCTGTAAAAATGTAAAGATAGAAGACATTTCTATGATTAACTCAGCGTTCTGGATGCAACATTACCTGGCTTGTGATAATTTGCAAATAAAAGGGATTAGGGTTTATAACCATTGTAACTACAATAATGATGGTATAGACATCAATGGATGCCATGATGTGGTAGTTTCTGATTGTATTATTGATAGCGATGATGATGGTATTTGCCTGAAGAGTACCAGCCCTCGTTCATGTAAAAATGTTGTAATTAACAATTGCGTAATTCATTCGCATTGTAATGCTTTGAAAATGGGAACAGAGTCAACCGGAGGTTTCCAAAATATTACCATTGGTAATTGCACGGTTAGCCCTTGTGAAAAAAGTGATTGTTATTACGGAACTCCACTGGGGCGGTCGGCAATTTCATTAGAAATGGTTGATGGCGGTATACTTGAAAATGTTAGTATTAATAATATATCAATTTCAGAAATTACCTGTCCGATTTTTATACGACTGGGTAACAGGGGGAGAAAGTATACACCAACAGCAGTACAACCACCTGTGGGGATACTCAAACATGTTAGCATTTCGAATGTTATTGCGGTTTCATCTAAACCCACAACATCCTCAATAACAGGAATTCCGGGCTATTATGTTGAGAATATTACTTTGGACAATATTCAGATAATTAATAGAAGTAAAGGGACCCATGAAGATTCTGAACGCAAAGTCCCGGAGAAAATTACCGGTTATCCAACTCCAGGTATGCATGGAGAAGTTCTTCCTGCCTCGGCATTTTACGTGCGCCATGCAAGAAATGTTCGCTTTACAAATATTCAACTTTTTGTGGAAAATGATAATATTCGTCCTGCATTTGTATTAGATGATGTTGTTAATATTTCAATTATTAATCCCTTTGTTTATTCTAAAAATGCAGAAATAGAAATCCTAAAAGAAAGGAATTGTAAAAATGTTAAATTAATTCAGTAATCAACAATGAATATAGAAAAACTTATCGCAATTTCAGAAAACAAATTATTGTCATTTATTTATCGTAAATCCTGGTCAATATTATTGTTGGCTGGAATTGTATTTCTTGCTATTGCTACGCTTTACAGTTGCAACACAACTCAGGAAGAAAGTGTGGATACGAAACAAAAATCAGAAGCTATTAAAGTTATTACTTTTGGTGGTACTGTTACAGACGGGACATCAGTAAAACTCGATCTGTTTTACGACTGCTTTCAATATGGAACTACTACGGTAAACAAAGTACGGGATACCCAAACCTGGTGGGCAATTATGGAACGTATTCTCAGGGACTGGGTTGAAGGCGGAGTTGAAGTAATTAATACAGGGAAAGAGGGTGGTACTGTAGCAGAGGGGTTAGTCCGGATTGAGAACGATGTGCTTTCTCACTCACCTGACTATGTGCTTGTGATGTTTGGTATGGATGATGCGCTTGCAGGTGTGGAGACAGACGGGTTCAGGGAGGGTCTGGAAAAAATAGTGAACCGGATCGAAGAAGAAAAAGTAAATGTGGTTCTGATGATTCCCCCGCCAATTTCAGAGCGGATGACAATTAATTGCACCATGGACGAATTACGCCAACGCCAGTCATATCTATCCGGCCTGGTTCAGGTTATCCGTGATCTGGCAAAAGAAAAATCACTGACTTTGATCGACTTCTACCAATACTTTCTGGATAACCGTCTGGCTTACGACCACCTGTTTGAAGGCTGGCTTCCAGATGCAGTTGCTCAATCGGCTATGGCGCCTTTTGTTGCGGGAGAGCTGCTGCCTTTAATGGGAGTGAATAACTATCCAAATCCCGATTTATGTGATTACCGGAAAGTATATTCGGACGCTGATAATTTTCTTAAGAAACATAGCGGGTTTGCGACTCTCACTTTCTTTAAGGGTCAGTTTTACCTGGGTTTCAGGGCTTCGTCCAGGCATATACCTCCGGAGGGAGAGAAGAGTAATCCAATAGTCATGAGATCAGCGGACGGGATTAACTGGGAGAAAGATGCCATACTACAAATGCCTTGTGCTGAGAGTGGACGACCGGAATTTCTTAAAGTCAACGGTCATCTTTTCGCTTATGTAACTGGTATCCTGAGACCACAAAAAGGTGGGGTAGAATATATAAAATACGGATTTGAGAAGATCGGTCCAGGAAAATGGAGCAAAGCGTTTGCGTGCGCACCCGGTGTGTTCTGGCATCCGGGGAAGTGGGGTGATCAGTATATTGCGGCTGCTTATGCCACTGCGGACCCCAAAGTTGCAGTAAAACTTTTCAGCAGTCCTGATGGTCGCCATTGGAAACCATTCTCGACCATCTGTGAAGCTTCTACAAATGCGAACGAAACTGACCTGTGGACAGAGGGCGAGCAGCTAATTGCCTATTCACGGGCAGAAGCAGGAAGCAATTATGAAATGCTGATCTCTACTTATCTCCCTTCAGAGGATCGCTGGAAAACCGTTTCTTCAGGACGCATTATTCAAGCGCCTACTTTGTTTAAAACAGGAGAAAGATTAATGGTTATGGGCAGATATTGTGCTCCGGGAGATGATCGGTGGAGAGGATTAATGAAAGATTGGGGGAAGTTTAACTCCGGTAATCCCATTGAAGTGGAAAAGGTGGATCGTTCTCAAATTGAGGAATATCATCACGGCTTGCGCACCGGGATGTTTATAATGGACGGCACAAAGCCACGTTTGGTGATAGAATTTCTCAGCGCCGGTGATTGCAGCTATACAGGTGTAGTTCAATATGGTGAAGAGTATGTAATCAGCGATTATTCGATGCATGAATATTATCCAAAAATTCGTCGTTCAGGAGATTGGGCCACCCCATGCGATATCTATGTGTATCGAGTCCGGTTTGGACAATAGAATTAGTAAAGCGTGCTACCTCAATCATAACATTAATAAGAGGAACAAAATGGAAAAAAGACTAATGACCATCCTGATGCTAAGCCTTGTTATGTTCTGCATTGCATTTGTTGTCAATTCCTATTCACAAAAGACTGAAGGCAATGAAGAATTCATAATTCCTTTAAATAATATTGTAACTGTCCGGATGACTGAAAATCCTTTTGATGAGGATTGGATTATTCGGGAAAACCTGCCGGTCTGTTCAAATATCGGATCCGGACAAATCGTGGCAGGTGTTTTTCAAAATGAAAAGAAGCTCAGAATTGCTTTTTCACTGTCCACTGGCTTAGATGATAAAAAATTGGACTGCATTCTTAGCTTTGACCCAAAGTATTTTTTAGCCATAGGTAAACCCAATTTAGTAGATACAAAAAGTAAATATAAGCAGGAAATCGATTATCAATATAAAAACGAGCATTTATTCTACAAAGTAACAGCGACTGAACATATTAAATATCTTGAATTTGGAGTTGCTTCGCGAAAGTTGGGAAATATTGGAGAATTAACAATTGAGGACAAGCTCAAACAGGCAAGAACGATCCGAAGGATCAGGCAGAGGCTGGACAGTTGGTCACCGTTAGCGCCTGACCAGATCATCGCCCAGGAAACGCTGCGACCAATAATATCGCACGGCGGTTATGCAGTTAATGGCACGAAGCAGGCTGTTATCTGGGCAAATAATTCAAAACTCACCGGAAAATTTGAAATAATTGACGCCCTTTATAATGTGCAGCATCCTGATCCCCAACCTGTAGTTTATACTGGAGATTTACAATCAGCTGGCAGCCATATTTGGGGTGGCAATAATTATATTGCCGACTTTTCTGATTTTAAAAAAGAAGGGGTTTATTTTGTGAGGCTGAGAGTAAATGAAACCAGGGAAGTGAACGATTCCTATGTTTTTCCGATAAAGAAAGGTAGTTATTTTGACCTTGCCAGGAAAGCTTCCGGATGGTTTTACTACCAACGCTGTGGAACCGAGGTTCCTGGTTTTCACAAAGCCTGTCATACAGAAGATGCCATCATCAAAACAGACGGCTCAAAAGTAGATGTTACGGGCGGCTGGCATGATGCCGGTGATTATGGGAAATGGATATGGGGCGGAAGCATGGGCATGTTCGGGCTTACGATATTTCAAAATGATTTTGCTACAGAGATCAGGGATACTCTTGAAGGAATGCCACGATTTATAAATGAAATTGCCTGGGAGGCAAAATACTTTTGCAAAACATATTGGGACGGCGCTTTTCACCCGGCTTTTGCACCCAATTTTGAAAATGTCTGCGTCTGGCTTGGCGCCCCTGAAAATGAACCGCCGCGGATAGTTTCAGAAGAAGAATGTTTAAAGAAAAATTATGGTATTACAAAGGGGACTGGAATATTCTTGCCGGGGGTTGTTTTGGCAAGAGCAGGACGGTTGATTTTACCTTATGATAAGAAGCTTGCGGAAAAATGTATCTCTATTGCCAAAGATGTTTACGATAGGGGCAGCAATATGAACCTGTCAAACCTGGGTTTTCATGCGGTGCAATTACTTTTCGATCTTGAGTTTTATCAAATTAATAATGACGAAAAATTTAAAAAGGATGCCATACAGAGGGTGAATAATATTCTTGAGCTTCAGGATCAGGATGGCCGGTTCTATGGAGACAAGACAAATACTTTGAAGACGTGGCCACCGGGAATGCATCTGCCGGCATTATATGAGTTTTTGAATCAAAACCCGCAAAGCGACCTGGTTCCTGATGTGAAAGAGGCATTCAGGCGATGGGCAGAATATACGATGCAATTTGCAAATCTCTCTCCTTTTGGGCAGATTGGCGGAATGGCAAAAGATGGAACTATAAGAAATTTAGAGCCTCACACTAATAATTGGAAATTAGATGCAAGCGCCTGGGGCTTAGCAACAACCTCGCTCTTGCTCAAAGAACCTAAATACTTGAAAGCTGCTGAGCGTCAGGTTCAATGGATCATCGGTTTAAATCCTGCCGATGTTTCGATGATGGCAGGTGTTGGCAGAGGACCCGGATGTCACCATACCCGCTACGCCTTCATGGAAGGCTGTGAGGATGGTATTGTCCCGGGGGGCATAAAGGTAGGTATCTATCCTGGAAATGGTAGAGTTGTTGAGCTTGGCGATATCACAAAAAATTTTGTTATTGCAGATGTTCCCATTGATTACCCGATTATAGATACAGGGACATGGGGTTGGACTTATGCCTATAGAACCAGTGAATATGCCTGTGCAGAAAATGGTACATTCATCAGGGCTGCGTCACAGATAGAGAAAGCATTGCGGATATTGCAAACAGATGAGTAATTTTTAATTAATTGGCTATCAGTAAATAAACATAAAAACATCTTTTACAATTTTACAAAAATAGTATTGGCAAATTTCATTAGAAGGAAATTAACTATGAACCTGAAAAAACATATCGCAATTTCAGAGAACAAATTATTATCGTTTATTTATCATAAATCCTGGTCAGCTTTATTATTGGCCGGAATTGTATTTCTTGCTATTGCTACGCTTTATAGTTGCAACACTACTCAGGAAAAAGGCGGGGATATAAAGCAAAAACCGGAAGCTATTAAAGTTATCGCTTTTGGCGGTACGGTAACTGATGGTACTTTTGCCAAGCTTGATATAAACCACGATTGCTTCGTGTGGGGAACAACCGAAGTAAACATGGTGCGAAAAACCCAAACCTGGTGGGCAATTTCAGAACGTATTCTCAGGGATTGGGCTGATGGCGGGGTTGAAGTAATTAATACGGGGAAAAAGGGTGGCACTGTAGCAGACGGGTTAGCCCGGATTGATAACGATGTGCTTTCTCATTCACCGGATTATGTACTGGTGATGTTTGGTCTGGATGATGCACTTACAGGAGTTACAACCGAAAATTTCCGGGAGGATCTTGAAAAAATAGTGAACCGGCTCACAGAAGTAAATACTAAAGCAATACTATTGACCCCCCCACCGGTATCGGAGCGGATGGCCGTCAATTGCACGATGGTAGAGCTGCGCGAACGTCAAGCTCATTTATCCGGATTGGTTCAGACTATCCGTGATCTGGCAAAAGAAAAATCATTGCCACTGATCGACTTCTATCAATACTTTCTGGGTAACCGTTTGGCATACGACCACCTGTTTGAAGGCTGGCTTCCCGATGCAGTTGCTCAATCGGCTATGGCGCCTTTTGTTGCGGGAGAGCTGCTGTCTTTAATGGGAGTGAATAACTATCCTATGCCTATATTAAATGACTATCGAAAAGCTTACTCAGATAATAAAAATCACGAAGGCCGGCATAATGGATTCACGGATCTTACCTATTTTCAGGGCGAGTTTTATTTAGCTTTTCGGACAGGTACATACCATGGGTCAGGGGCGTCCGGGGAAGGAGGCGGGAAAACTATTGTGCTGAGGTCAGCAGACGGTATTACCTGGGTTGAAGATGGAGTGTTTCAGGTAAAGGGTTTTATAGATACCCGTGATCCGAAATTCTTGCAGATTGAAGATCGGCTGATATTATATGTAATATCCTGGCCGGTTGTCAGCCAACAAAACAGGACATCAGTAGTTTATGGCTTTGAAAGATTGGGTAAAGGCCACTGGAGTGAACCTTCCATGTGCGCTTCATATATTTTTTGGCGACCAGGGAAATGGCAGGATAAATATGTTGTAGCCGGATATGAATGGAAAATTGATGAACAGCAGAAATGGAATTTCAGAGCGGTACTCCATCAGAGTTCAAATGGATTTGACTGGGAAAAGATTTCAACCATCATTGATTATGGAAAAGGTGCCAATGAGACAGATCTTTTTGTAGAAAACGATAAGCTAATTACATATTCAAGAACGGAGGAGGACGGTAACAATGAAATGCTTGTCTCAACCTATATTCCGGATGAGAATAGTTGGGAAACAGTTTCCTCCGGGCGTATCATCCATGCCCCATGTGTTTTTCAAGCTAAGAATAGAACATTCATTATAGGCAGATACTGTTCCCAGTCAGATGAAAGGTTCAGGGAACTTCTGGGTGACTGGAAAAAGTTTACAAGATATGTACAAAAGCCTGATGAAGAAGGATATCAGACTGTGGCTGAAGCAACGGGAGTGGACCCTGCCCGGATAGAGGAGTATCATCACGGTTTGCGCACAGGCGTATTTATGATGGATGGCACCCGGCCTCGCCTGGTATTGGAACTGTTGAGCGCCGGAGACAGTAGTTATTCCGGAGTAGTTGAATACGGAGATGAATATGTAATCAGTGATTATTCAATGCACGAATATTATCCGGTTATTCGCAAGTCAAGAGATTGGGAGACCCCAAGTGATATTTATATGTCACGAGTTACATTTGGAGAATAACGCCATAATTGAATCATTTTTAAAAACAGTATTAAAGAAAAAGGAGAAAACTAACTATGAACCTGAAAAAACTTATCGCAATTTCAGAAGACAAATTATTGTCATTTATTTATCTTAAATTTTGGTCAGCTTTGTTATTGGCCGGAATTGTATTTCTTGCTATTGCTACGCTTTATAGTTGCAACACAACTCAGAAAGAAGGTGGGGATACGAAGCAAAAACCGGAAGCTATTAAAATTATCGCTTTTGGCGGTACGGTAACTGAGGGTACTTCTGCCAGGCTTGATATAAACCACGATTGCTTCGTGTGGGGAACCACCGAAGTTAACATGGTGCGAAAAACCCAAACCTGGTGGGCAATTTCAGAACGGATTCTCACCGATTGGGCTGATGGCGGGGTTGAAGTAATTAATAGAGGGAAAAAGGGTGGCACTGTAGCAGACGGGCTAGTCCGGATTGAGGATGATGTGCTTTCTCACTCACCTGATTATGTACTGGTAATGTTCGGTATGGATGATGCACTTGCAGGTGTGGAAGCAAACAGGTTCAGGGAGGATCTGGAAAAAATAGTAAACCGGATCAAAGAAGAAAAAGCAAAAGCGATTCTGATGACCCCGCCACCGATATCGGAGCGGATGACCGTTAATTGCACAACGGAAGAACTGAAGAGGCGTCAAGCTCATTTAACCGGTCTTGTTCAGGCTATCCGGGATATAGCAGAAAAAAAGAAGCTGTCCCTAATTGATTTATATCAATATTTTCTTGATAACCATCTGGCATACGATCATCTGTTTGAAGGCTGGCTTCCCGATGCTGTGGCTCAATCAGCCATGGCTCCTTATGCAGCCGGCGAGCTGCTGCCTTTAATGGGAGTGAATAACTATCCTAATCCAACTCTGGGTGATTACAGGAAGGTCTATTCGGATGCAAAAAATCCCCTGGCCAAACACAATGGTTTCACCGACCTTACATATTTTCAGGATGAGTATTATGTGGCTTTCAGGTCCGGCGCAATTCATGGATTCCGCGGATTGTTAGGAGGAAAGACGCTTGTGCTAAGGTCGCCAGATGGTATCACCTGGACCAAAGATGCAGAATTAAAAGTCGAAGGATTTGTTGAGACCCGTGACCCGAAGTTTCTACAGGTTGACGATCGTCTTCTGGTATATCCAATTTGTCATGATTTTCCCGAATCCGGGCGTTTAACTGAGCATTATGGATATGAGAGAATTGGCCCGGGTAAATGGAGCGAGCCTTTCAAGTGTGCTCCGAGTGTTTTATGGCGACCTAAGAAGTGGGGAGATAAATATGTGGCCGCTGGTTATGAATGGAAATTCGATGAGCAGGGAAAACGGTATTTTAAAGTGGTGCTCTATCAAAGTCAGGATGGACGTGAATGGGAAAAGGTTTCAACAATCATTGATTATGAAAAAGATGCCAATGAGACAGAACTTTTTGTAGAAAATAATACGCTCACTGCTTTTTCCAGGACGGAGTATGGCGGTAATGGTGAGATGCATGTCTCAACCTATTTTCCGGAAGAGGATCGCTGGGAAACAGTCTCCTCAGGACGTATCATTCATGCCCCATGCGTTTTTCAGGCCAATACCAGGACATTTCTTATTGGCAGGTACTGTTCCCATTCTGATGACCGGTTCAGGGAACTTCAGAGTGATTGGAAAAAGTTTACACAATATGTGCAAAAACCGGATGAAGAGGGATATCAGACTATTGCTGAATCAGCAGGGGTTGACCCGGCCCGTATAGAGGAGTACCATCATGGCTTGCGCACAGGTATCTTCATGATAGATGGTACACGGCCTCGTCTTGTAATGGAGCTCTTAAGCGCCGGAGACAGCAGTTATTCCGGGGTAGTTAAAGACGGTGATGAATACGTGATCAGCGATTATTCAATGCACGAATATTATCCGGTTATTCGCAAACCGGGAGATTGGGAAACACCATGTGATATATACCTTTCACGTGTTATATTTGGACAATAAAATTCATTTTAGGATTAATATTATTATTACAAAACTGGATGTACTATGATTATTAAAACACTTATTCTTGGACTATACTGGTCAATTTTTCATCCTGTTGCACCGGATGT
>JADFUQ010000079.1 GCA_015222065.1 Bacteroidota bacterium | reverse complement strand
GGTTTCCATGCATCAATGAAAATAAAATCGAAATCTCCCTCAATCTTTGGAATTTCCTTGAAAGCATCATTGATGCGTGAGTCGATCACTTTATCCAGACCGGCTTTTTTGAAATTCTCTCTTGCCTCTTCCGCTCTCTTTTTCTCAATCTCGATAGTTATCAGGGTTCCCCCTGTTTTTTGAAAAGCCAGACCAATCCATAAGCCTGAATATCCGTTTGATGTGCCAATTTCAAGTCCCCTTCTATAACTATTTTTAATAATCAGATCATAAAGTAAGCGACCGTCTGAGGCAGGAACATTCATGCCTCCATACCTGCGGGGGAGATGTTTGAGCATTGGCAGTACCTTTGAGTTTTCAATTCCTTTAAAAGGGTCACCGCTTGATTGAGCAACAGCAGAATTTGTTAAAAGGAACGATACAAAAAGGACGGTTATGATTTTTGTTGGGGAAGAATAGTTTTTCATGATTTCTCTTTTTTGTTATCAGTTATTATGCAATTTATTATAAAAGTCTTTTATTACATTGCATAACACATTAAAAATTTCTTTTGGTTTTAAAAAACTCCGGTTTAATGGATGTGAGCTAAATGGAAAATACCCGCGCGGTAGTTCTGAACCACCAGGCGGGTAAAAAAATAAATTAAAACTTAACAGGAATAATCATCTGCATCTCTGCAGCATTTCCGTTTCGTATTCCGGGTTTCCATTTTTTTCCGGTTAGCTTAATTAACCTTATTGCCTCAAGGTCTGCATCAGGGTGTAGCCCTTTTATAACTTCAATCTCTTTAACATTACCATATTTATCTACAATGAACTGAACAAAAACAACTCCTCTGATCCCGGCTTTTTTAAGTGATTCGGGGAAAATAAGATTCTTTTTGAAAAAGGTGTTTAACTCATTCACCCCGCCTTTATATTCCGGTTTTACTTCAACAACCGGTGAATAAGCCATTTCATCTTCAATTTCCATTGCTTCACCCGAAACCTGAATAGCCGGATTATATCCTTTTGTTTTTAAAGATCTGCTTGATAATATCGCTGATTTTTTAACCATTCCTCCAATTGCATAATTACTTACTCCATTAGGAAGTGGCAAAGGTTGTTTTATTGTAGTTATCTGTCCGTTCTTATTCCTTATTTCGGAATCCAGCGCGATAAAAGAGGTATATTTCGTTAAAAGATTATATTTTAAACCAAGTGCAGTAACCTTCTCTTTTATATCTTCATCTGAACCTGATACCTGCTGATAATCGTCTAAAAAACGGATCTTTTCCCTTGCCCACAGATATTTAATAGCTGAGTTTTTATTTGAAGGAATTACAGAACTTACTTTCAAAGTTTCATTATACTTCTTCCCGCCAGATCTGCCTTTTACTTCAATTGAACCCATTGGTGATCCTTTCCATTTTCCGAACAAAACTACCGGGCGTTCAGCCAGCAGATCCGGTACATTCACCGGTTCAATATCGTATGCATTAAAACCATTGAATGATACTTCAATATCAGTTAAAACCGGGGTTGAAACATATTTTCTGAACCCGGCAGCTTTTCTATCTGCCTCTTTTTCATTGATAACAACAAAAGGCTTGCCTCTTCCAACATGTGCCATGCCTTCAATCAGATACCTGTTCACCGAAGAGCCGATACCAAAAGTGAAAAAGTTTGCTTCACCAAGGTTCCTGTCCATGAACTCAAAAGTTTCTTTCTCAACACAGATATAACCATCGGTGGCAATAACGAAACTCCTGGAGTAACCTTCAGTTTGTGGCAGGGTCATTGCCCTTTTCAGAGCAGAGAGCAATTCTGTACCTCCACCACCTGATTGCTTGTTGATAAAATTAATTGCATTCACAATATTTTCCTTTTTTGCCTGAATCGATTCTTCAGAAAACAGGTTTGAACAACCGGCAAAAAGAAGAACATTAAACCTGTCATTTGGCCTGAGATCGTTAAGCAGGTTTTTCATCAGTTGTTTGGAAACATCCAGTGGAAATCCGTGCATTGAGCCCGAAACATCTACAATGAAAATAAATTCACGTGGAGGCATTTCTTCCCGGAGAACCCGTTTTGGCGGCTGTACCATTGCAAGAAAGAAATTCTCCTTTTCTCCTTCATATAATATAAGTCCCGATTCAATCCTGTCACCGGAAAGACGGTAATTAAGAATAAAATCTTTATCACCCTGAAAGGTTTCGGGATTTTTCAGCCCTATCCGTGCTTTGTTTTTACCCTGGTAAGTAATTGTAGCATCGTGCGAAAGCGAAGATAATGACCGGATTGGTAATCCTGCTGAAATATTAACTTTTATATTAAATGAATAATTGGGCGATTTACCCTCTTTCAGGTATGGATTGCTTACCCAATTGTTTTCCTGTGTGTTGGTAACGTTTGAAGCTCCAGCGTATCTCGGACCAACCACGGTAGGGAAGACAAATTCATATATTGCAGATTCCGGTATGAGCAATTCGGTATATTTCATTTCTACCTCAATAACATCACCAGGAAGGATATTTGCCACGTTCATCTTAAAAACATTGGGTCTTTCCTGTTCCAGCAATGATGCTGTCTGTCCGTTGGCTTTAGCTGCTTCATAATTCTGCCTTGCTTTTTCGCTTTCCTGTATTACAGCAATTATTTCCCTTTCACCAATCTTCATTTTCATTGAATATACTGCCGACCTGGTTGAAGCGGGAAAAATATAAATTGCTTCAAGAGTATTTTTCCCTGTGTTCTGGTAAACCTGGTTAATGGTTACATCAGCTATAACTCCTGCAATATTTACATTTGCAGAAGTTTTTTTCAGTGGTAACCGGTCTGTTTCAGGATCTTCACTTTGAACCCAGAAATAGGGCGACTGGTTTCTCTCTTCCGGATTCCGAATCCCGGGCGAAACGATACGCTGGGAATAAGCATTAAATAATCCGGTTATCATAAAAATTGCAAGAAAAATCAAACAATTTCTCGTTTGCTTTTTGTTTTGATATAAAGTTCTCATTTTTTAGTAATTTTGGTTAAACAAATAAATCCGACCGAAATTATTCGGTTTCATTTATTGGATGCAGGGTGTTACCGAATTCCATAAAAGGAGAGGGGAAAAATGGAATAATGGAGTAGGGGGAATAAAGGGAGTAGAGGGGAATAATGGAATGGTGGAATAATGGAAGAATGGAAGAGGGAAGAAGTTGAAGAGTCGAAAAGAGTTGTGTTGCGGTGGCATAGTGAAGAAGAATTAACCGCAGAGGTCGCGAAAAGTTCACGCAAAGGTCGCAAAGAAGGCGCAAAGATCGCAAAGTAATATGAAAGTCTAAGTAGAGAGAAGGATGTTTGAGATTTGAAAAATAATTTAAAAAAGTAACCAGTAACCAGCTTCGTCCGCCGTAGTGGTAACGAAGGCGGATAACCAGAAACAAATATTTTGTTTTTAAAAGGCATAAACAGGAAGATTAAAAAAGAGATTGGGAAAGCGAATATGCTTTCTGATACGGATATTATCAACCGGTATAAAAAATTGGTTGATGCGGAGGTGTTGGCACCTTTATTTGACAGGTATATCCACCTTGTATTTGGTGTATGTATGAAATACCTTAAAAATAAAGAAGATGCTAAAGATGCTGCTATGGAAATTATGGAAAGTCTTATGGACAAGCTGCTACAACATGAAATTAGCAATTTCCCTTCCTGGCTTCATACTGTAAGCAGGAACTATTGCCTGATGAGAATTAGAAATAGGAAAGAGGACCTTTACATTGAGATAGATAAAAGAAAAAGTGAACAAATTCTTGTGGAATCTGATGAAGATTTGCATCAAAAGATTAAGGAGGAAGCACAACTTGACGAAATGGGGAAGGCAATTGCAAGTCTGAACCCTGAACAGAAACAGTGTATAAAGTTGTTTTATTTTGAAAAAAGATCATACGATGAGATAGCTAGCGAAACAGGCTACAGTTTAAATAAAGTTAAAAGCCATATTCAAAACGGAAAAAGAAACTTGCAAATTTATTTAATTGAAAATGGGGTAAATAATCAGTCGGCAGTTCGCAGTCGGCAGTCGGCAAAAAAGTAAATAATAATCAAACAATTAAAACGCAATGGCAACTGGATTTAGAAACTTAACTGTATATAAAAGAAATATTTGATGATTATAATAAACGAAATAAAGAAATCGGACAATTACTTAATTACATAATTTAAGATCCTGGAAGGTATAAATGGTTTTGTCTTCAAGTTGCTGACTGCCGACTGTAGACTGTAGATTAAAGGCATTCAAAGACATAAGACACTGAATAGTTACAAAATGAGTATGAAAAAGAAAATCAGTTTATTCTTAGCTTCAGGTTGTCTGACACCGGAGGCAATCCGGTTATATAATGATGGAAAGTTAACCGGGGAGAGCCTGATGATAATCAGTCGGCATCTTGAAGAATGTCTTTTATGTAAAGAAGCGGTTGAGGGATTTAAATTAATGCCTGATCATAAGGAGCAAAAAGAGTCGGTTCGGGATATTAGAAAGGGGTTATTCAGGTTATTGAATGAGAAACGAGAATTATCACAGGGAGATATGAAGATAAGAAGAGTGTACAAATATGTTGCCGCTGCTGCCTCAGTGATCATTATCGTAGGGATGTTTTCAATTTATCATTTCTTGTTAAGGCAAGATAATAATATGATTGCTGATAATATTGAAGTTGAAAAAGCAGTACCTGAAACAAGATCTGAAAAGCAGCTTCAACCCGGTCGGGAAAAGGAAATAATTGCTCCGGCAATAAAGAAAAAAGCAGATGAAATAAAACCTGATAGTTCTGTGCAGCAGCCAAAAGGAAAAGGGAAAGGAGTTGATACTAAAAAAAGCGAAATAGTTACGATTGATAAGCAGGAAGAAATTGAAGAACCGGAAGTTCTGGCAGAAGAGGTAGAATTAGCTATAAAGGAAGAAATAAGCAGGCAGGTTTCAGCAATTCAGATCAGTGGCAAGGAAAGAGATGATACAGGGAAAGAAGATGCTTTAACAGATGAGGTTCATGTATATGAGATATCAGGGGTTGAAGCACCGGAAGAAACAAAGCAGAAGAAATCTGCAGTTGCAGGAGTTGCACGGAGCACAACCGAATTAACCTCGGAGAAACGGGCCTTTCCCAAAGCAGCCAATAATGGAGACAGTACAGAGCCTCAGCCTCAATTCGAAGTTGAAGGATATGAAGATTTTGATGATTATATCAGGAAAAATGTCAGGTTTCCTGAAGCGGCATTAAAAAAGGGAATTGGCGGTAGTGTGAAAATTGAGTTCTTCGTAAATAAGAAGGGAAAAATTGTAAAGGTTTCTGTTGTTGAAGGAATTGATGAAATTCTTAATAATGAAGCTATACGTGTAGTGTCATCATCTCCACGATGGATAGCTGCTGAAATGAATGGGAAAAAGATAACCGGGAAGATGACTGTTTCAATAGAGTTTCATCTTAAGTAGGGTCCGTATATAAAGTCCGAAAGTTAAAATAATTAATAAAAATCACAAATAACAAGCACCAAAATACAACTTAACGAAGTGATCTCATGAATACCTTTAAAATAAATTATTTTGTGAATAAATAAATTTCAATGACCCAAATTACAATACTCAAAGTAGTTTTGTTCATTTGGTAATTGATATTTGGATATTATTTGTTATTTGTTTTTTGAGATTTGTTATTTACCATTTGGTGTTTAATTTACGAAAATGCTTGACTTTATAGACAAACACTAAGTAAACAATGTAATCAAGAGTCTTTTATAACAGTTATAACAATAGTCCTTTTCGTACGCGGACCGTCAAATTCGCATAAAAAAATATTCTGCCAGGTTGATAGTCCCATCTCCCCGTTTATTAAGGGTACAGCTTCGCTTGGTCCCACCAAACCTGCTTTCAGGTGTGCATCTCCGTTATTATCTTGCATGTCATGTTCCCAAACCCCCGCAGGAATAAGTTTTTTCAATAAGTTTACCATATCGTTCTGAACAGACTGGTCCCAGTTTTCCTGGATCATTATACCGGCAGTTGCTCCCTGAACATATATATTTACTATTCCTTCAGACACTTTACTGTTTTTTACAATATGACGTACTTTTTCGGTGATGTCATAAAGCCCGTTTTGTTTGTCTGTTCCTATTTGTATTACTTCTCTCATTTTGTTACTTTTCGGTTGATTAGTAATCTAAATTACAAAGTTACCTGATAATTATTAAAAAATGAAACGAATTGAATTTGAATTGTATGCTTCAGACAATCTTAAATTGTTCGGACATTCCTGGCAGCCCGATACTGAGGCTGCAAAAGCTTCTGTTGTACTGGTACATGGAATGGGTGAGCATATAATGCGCTATGATCACTGGGCTGAGAAATTTGTGAACAAGGGGTATGCTGTTACAAGCATGGATCATCGCGGGCATGGCAGGTCAGAAGGCAAACGCGGCCATATTCCTTCCTATGAATCATTATTGCAGGATGTGGACATGTTGATAAAAAAGAGTCTGGAGTTTTTTCCTAAAAAACCTATAATTCTTTACGGGCACAGCCTTGGAGGTAACATTGTTTTGAACCATGCTCTGACAAGAAAAAATATCTCCCGGTATATCGTAACATCTCCCTGGCTGCAGCTCTCTTTTAAACCATCTTCAATAAAACTGGTTCTGGCAAAAGCAATGAAAAGGATCCTGCCCGGACTATTACAGCCATCGGGACTGAATATCGGGAATATCTCTCATGATCCGGAAGTTGTTAAAGCTTATGAAAATGATCCGTTGGTGCACGACAGGATATCTGTAAGAATGTTCATTAGTGTATATACCCGGGGAGAATGGGCTCTTGCTAATGCAGGGAAACTTGACAGGTCTGTACTATTGATGCACGGGGGAGACGACAAAATAACATCTTCCGATGCGAGCCGCCGGTTTGCTGAAAAAGCCGGAAAGAATGTTGAACTCAAAATATGGGAAGGAATGTATCATGAGCTGCATAACGAAAAAATCAAGGATGAGGTTTTTGGGTATATTATTGATTGGTTAAAGAAACAGGAATTGGCTTAATTGTAGAATAAGATGAAAAAAAACGATATTTTCCGCACAGAGGTTATGGTTGAACCCTTCAAATATAAGATTAACCACAAAACTCCTGTGATGTTCCTTGGCTCTTGCTTTGCAGATAATATAGGGGCAATGTTAGTGGAGAAGAAATTCCCGGTTTGTGTAAATCCTTTCGGGGTTATTTATAATCCAATGTCAGTGAAACAAAGTCTGGATATTTTATTTAATAAGAAAAATTTTCAAAAGCAGGATATGTATGAATCTGATAGCCAATGGATTAGTTTTTATCATCATTCAAGATTTTCGTCACCTGATCTGAATAAAGCCCTTGAAAAAATCAATAGCGGGATAGAAAAGGGGGCTGATTTTCTTGAGAGTACAAAATTTCTTTTTATCACTTTCGGCACGGCATGGGTTTACAAATGGAAAGAAACCGGAAAGGTTGTATCCAATTGTCATAAGATCCCGGCAAGAGAGTTTAATCGCAGGATGCTTAGCCCCGAAGAAATTTTGGAGGCATGGGGAGAGGTAATTGAGAAGCTAAAAACCCAACTGCCCGGGTTGAAAATAATATTTACGGTAAGCCCGGTACGGCATTGGAAGGATGGTGCTGAAGGGAACATGGTAAGTAAATCGGTATTGCTTTATGCCATTCATTTGCTAAGGGAGAAATTTCCTGATACGGATTATTTCCCTTCATATGAGATAATGATGGATGATCTGCGCGATTACCGGTTTTATGGTGAAGACATGCTCCATCTTAATACCACGGCAGTGAATTATATCTGGCAAAAATTCGATCAGCGGTTTTTTAATGGTGAAACACGCGAGGTGTTGAAGAAGGTAGATGAGATTAACAGGGCAGTTGCTCATAAACCTTTCCGCCCCGGTTCGGAAGATCATTTGGCATTTGTTGAAAAAACTCTTCAAAAGATCAGGCAGGTGGAATCGGCATTTCCTGAAATGGATTTTTCAAAGGAGAAACAACAGCTTCAATATAACGAATAGCCTGGAATAAGCAGTAACAGATCGGTCAGACCGATGGAACGAAGGAAACAGCTTGTTGCAGATCCTATAGTAAAGTGGATACAGAGAGTTGAGAATACTTTAAACCGGTAAGACCGATGATCAGAAACTAGTATCTTGACAAATAAAAGATGAAACATTAGTAATAAATAACAAAACTCAAATAACAAATAACAACTGATCCGCCAGCCGGCGGAGACCTCATGAACACCTTTGAAAATTAATTATTTTGCCTGCCCCGTAAGGAAGCATGACTGTACGGGGGTGCTTGTCATTTGTGATTTTGTTAATAATAAGTTCCATAATTAAATTGTCATAACACTAATCAGGGTTTTTCCAATTCAGACAATTCCCTCAGTTTTTTAGACATGGGGATCAGTTTTTCAAATACCGGAACTAAAACAAAGTAGAGGCCAATACCCAGGGGAATGGAAATTATCAACCAGGCTCCGGCACCTGCCAGGTGAGCCAGTCCGAATTTTTCCAGTGAAAGAAGCCAGTCATTCCTTATCAACTGAAGCAGGTTGGTGGCAGAGATTGGTGTCTCAGGTTTTTCAAATATCCATTCGCCGGTTTTTAAAAAAGGGATATAAAAGAGAAATTGCAAAGGATAAACCAGCCAATTCGACAACTGTATTGCTACCATGTTAAGCCGTAAAAAATATGCAACAAAAGCACAGAGAACAGTGGTTATGCCAAGTACAGGAATTATACCGATAAGAATTCCAAAAGTTGCTGAAAGAGCAAGCTTATGGGGATTTATTCCCTGCTTGAGTAACAAAATTAATGGATCAAGGATCTTTTGCCTGATAAAATAACCAAATCGTTGGCGAAAGTTATTCATAAACGTAAAGATAAAAAAAAGCCTGTTAAGTTACAGGCCTCATAGATTACCCGGAAAATAATCAGGAATTATTCTTTTTCTCCCTGCTTATCCTGTTTCTCAGATCTTTTTTGTTCGGCATACTTATTGAATGCCTCTTCACCTTCTTCTTTCCAGTACTGATCATAATGTTTCCATTTCCTGAAGTCAGGACCATTTTTCCAGAAGTGTTTATTGCTGAATGGTGGTTTTGGGTGTTTGTTATCATGATTCTTATGCCCACCCAATGTACCGAAAATTAACCTTGCCAGGATAATGATACCAAATGCCTGCCAGTAATTGATCACTGCCAGTCCAAATAATGCCGGCATTAACCAGTTCCATAGAAGCATAACAAAGTAGCCGAATAAAAATGCGAAAAGCACTGCTGCTCCCACACCTAATATGATCCATCCTCCAAATCTCAGTCCATTTGCGAACCGGTGTTTTCTGTCGTAATATACGCTGTGTTCCATAATTGTTTCTCCTGTTGATTTAAATTTATTTTAATAATAGTTATTCATTAATTCTGGATTTTCCTTCTGAAAAACCTTCTGCAGAGCTGCAATTGCCCGGTGTTTTCTTGATAAAAGTGTTCCAACCGGTGTTTCGAGTTCCTCTGATAGTTCCTGAAATGTTCTGCCTTCAAATTCCGTTGCCCATATAATTCCCTGGAATTCAGGTTTTAGTTTTTCCATTGCTTCAAATACTTTTTCAAGCATTATTTCCCTGAACTCAGGATCATCGTGATCATCAATTTGTGAAATCCAATTTTTTACAATTTCTTGGTCTTTAATCTCTTCCATCGGTGTTTGTTTTTTTCTGTTCTTACTTCTCTGCAGATCAATTATTTTGTTCCTGATCGCCCTGTAAATATAGCCGGCCAGATTCTCTACAGGCGTTTCAAAATCTACCCTGGAAAAAAGATTCAGGGACACATCCTGAATTATATCTTCAGCATCGTAATCAGATTTATCACTCATGTAACCTCTGATGTAATTCTTCAGTTTTGAATACTCTTTCCTGAAGAACCCGGCTGCTTCAGTTTTCGTTTTTTGATCCATTTATTTATATAGACGTGAAAGTTTCAAATTATTGCAATATTTTCCCATGAATTTTATTAGTGCAATAAATCTGCTGAATATGAGAATGTTGAGCAAGTAAATTTATAAAATTATTGGGATGATATCAATTATTCAGCATCGTATTGAACCCGAAACAGTACTTAAACTTATTGTTTCGGAAATCCCATCCTGGCAACCCTTTTCTATTTATTAATAATCACTTTACGGTTTGTATTTATTCCGTTAACGGTAATATTCATAAAGTAAAGTCCGGGTGGAATATTTCCTGCATCAATAACTATTTTCTGCTTTCCTCCGGTTTCTATCTTCTTTTCAAATACAGTTTTCCCGGTGATGTTCAGTAACCTGATTAAGATTGTGTTATTTTTTTCCTTACAATCCAGAGTGGGAGTAAAAATCCTATTGTTAGGATTTGGATAAATATGCATATTATAGATTACCGTATCGTTCTCAGTCATGGTAACATAATCGTTATCTGTTACCGGGGCATCAATAAAAAAGCTCCCGTTTCCAAAACGTTCGGTAAATTCCTGGTAATAGATATTGGCTATCGTAGTATTATGAGGGTATTTTCATAGTTATGGTATGCGGAATTTATATCAAATTTATATTATTGATCTTTTCCAGGTCTTCAGGTATGTCGATAGAGATACTTTCGTGTTGGGTTTCTTCAACATGTATCCTGTAACCATTTTCCAGCCAGCGATTTTGCTCAAGTGATTCTGCTAGTTCAAGTGAGGAGAAAGGTAATTGAGTAAGTTCCATCAGTACTTCTTTACGGAAAGCGTATATCCCTATATGTTTGTAGAAAGGATATTCCACAGCCCACTTTGTTTTTTCAATGTTACTAACATAGGGAATTGGAGACCGGCTGAAATAAAGGGCCATACCATTTTTATCAAAAACTACTTTTGACAGATTAGGATCAAAAATATCATCTTCACTGGAAATTTTCTTAACAAATGTAGAAATCCGAATTTCAGGGTTAATAAAACTTTTGGATAGATGGGAAAGTATAGCCGGGTCGAGAAATGGTTCGTCACCCTGAATATTTATTACCACATCAACAAGTTCATTGAATGATTTCTGGTAAAGTGTTACAGCTTCAGCGCACCGGTCAGTGCCACTTTTATGATCGTGGGAAGTCATAATTACATACCCCCCAAAATTTTCAACTTCTTTCCTTATCCTGTTATCATCTGTTGCAACAATAACATTGTTAAGTGATAAGGTACATCTTTCATAAACCCTTCTGATCATTGTTTTCCCACCGATTTTTATCAGTGGTTTACCGGGGAATCTGGTTGAATCATATCTGGCAGGAATAATTCCTATTGTATTCATTTTTTCTTTCAATTTATTAACAAAGCTAATTTACAGAAAAATTGTGGATTAATGTTAAATTGTTAAAAAATCTCTAATTTTGCATAAAATTGGTATTTATTTGTCAACTATATGAATGACGTTCAGAAAATAAAACAGAGATTTGAAATTATTGGAAATTATATTGGCCTGAACAGGGCAATAGACATTGCTATACAGGTGGCGTCAACTGATTTGTCGGTGTTGATTGCCGGCGAAAGTGGTACCGGAAAAGAAGTTTTTCCACAGATCATACATCAGTTCAGTTCAAGAAAACATGGGCAATATATAGCTGTTAATTGTGGTGCTATTCCGGAAGGAACTATTGACTCCGAGTTATTCGGGCATGAAAAAGGAGCATTTACCGGGGCAACAGATAGCAGGAAAGGTTACTTTGAAGTAGCTGACGGAGGAACTATTTTTCTGGATGAAGTGTCTGAATTGCCACAATCCTCACAAGTAAGATTGTTAAGAGTGCTCGAAAGTGGTGAGTTTATCAGGGTTGGTTCGTCCAAGGTGCAAAAAACTGATGTTAGAGTTATTGCAGCTACTAATATTGATATTATCCAGGCTATCCGGGAGGGAAAATTCAGGGAAGACCTCTTTTATCGTCTTAATACTGTACCGATAAATATGCCTCCCTTAAGAAGCAGGGGTGATGATATTCATTTGCTGTTCAGAAAATTTGCTACTGATTTTGCTGAAAAGTACCACATGCCGGCTATCGGGTTAACAAATGAGGCAATAGGTGTTCTTCTTAATTATTCCTGGCAGGGAAATATAAGACAGTTAAAAAATATAACGGAACAGATATCTGTTATTGAGCAAGACAGGGTAATTAGTGAGGATATTTTAAAAAGTTATCTGCCAGGTTATCATGGAGAAAAACTTCCTGCAATAATAAAGAGGGAGGAACAAAAAGCTTTCTCTTCTGAACGGGAGATACTTTATAAGATATTATTCGATATGAAGAATGATATGAATGATCTGAAAAAACTGGTTGTCGAGATAATGGAGAAGGGAAGTGATAATATTGAAATTAAGGAGGAGAATGCAGATCTGGTGAAAAAATTGTATCATAGTGTTGAATCATCAGACGGGGAAATTATTAATCAGCCCACGGAGATAAAGAAAAGAGAAAAAGCAGATATTCAGGATACTGAAGAAGTGATCGAAGAATCACTCTCACTTGTTGATAAAGAAATTGAATTGATAAGGAAAGCTCTGGATAAATATCAGGGGAAAAGGAAGCGAGCAGCAAAAGAGCTGGGAATTTCCGAAAGAACACTGTACAGGAAAATTAAAGAGTATGATATTGAGAATTAATACTGAAAATAAAAAACAATGAGATATTTAGTGTTTATAATACTGTTTTTCCTGGTCTTCTTACTAAATGGGTGTAAGATAAATTATTCATTTTCCGGAGCGAATATATCAACTGAAATAAAAACAGTATCTGTTCAGTTTTTTCCAAACAGGGTAACTCCGGGTAATGGCTTTGTTAATCCTAATTTCAGTCAGACTTTTACCGATGCTCTGAAAGATAAGATTAAAGCACAAACCAGTCTTGATTTTGCAACAGATATGGGAGATGTGAATTTTGAAGGGGAGATAACAAGATATGAGGCTGAACCCCTTGCTGTTACAGGACGCGAGGTTGCCGAATTAAACAGGTTTACTATTACGGTCCGGGTTAAGTACACCAACACTGTTAATCCTGATGAAAGTTTTGATACCCAGTTTTCACGATACGAAGATTATGAAAGCTCCCAAGATCTGCAATCAGTGGAACAGGATCTTTCAGAAAAAATACTCGAACAAATAACAGAAGATATTTTTAACCAGGCATTTGTGAATTGGTAGAATAATTTGTCAGGGTTTTATAAACTATTTATGTGATATACAGTAAATTGTGTTATTTTCAGAGGCTTTCGTATAATTAGTTAAGGCTTAGGCTGAGGCTAAGGAGGATAAGAAAGGTTTTAGGTCTTTAATATAATTATTACCTTTATCTTTTGTCTTTTATGAATTACGGTAACATCTGTATTTATTAAGTATTAAGTAAATTAATCTATGAACAGGGAAGAATTCCTTAAATATCTGGAGTCCCCCGGCCAACTTGACAAGAGAAGCATCCTGGAAATGCATGAACTTCTTAATGAATTTCCCTATTTTCAGACTGCTCACTTGATGCTTTTGAGAAATTTGTATGTACTTGGTAATATAAAATTCGACAGTCAGTTAAAAAAGTCAGCAGCTTATATTGGAAACAGAAGTGTTCTTTATTATCTTCTCCGAAGACCTGGAATTATCGCCCGCGAAAAGCCCGGAGAAAGTAAGCCTGATCAAAAAACTGAAGAACCGGTAACAGAAAAATTAATAGATAAAGTCACTGAGAAAAAAGAACCTGAAGTTCAGGTTAAAAAAGAAAAGATTGAACCTGAAGTTTCAATATCGAAGAAAACAGGTGAAAAAAAGAAGCCGGAACAGGCTGATAAACAAGGAAAAGAAGCCCTGGCTGATGTTATATTAAGAAGGATTGAAGAGATTAAGAAGGGGAAAGAAGTTACTCCGGAGAAAAAAACAAGTGCAGGAGAAAAATCCATTGCAGATAAAATCCTGAACGAACTCGCAGAAAAAAAAAAACCGGAAAGTCAGATAAAAGACTCAAAAGCAAATCAGATCCTGGAAATAGGAAATGAGGATGAGATTATTGAAGATATTTCCGGAGAGAAGGAACAATTAGATGCGGTTGAACTGAAAAGAATGGCCGGCGATGTTGAATTACTTGAGTTAGAAGAGGAAAACATACAGGAAAATTTACAGGATACCCCTGACAAGAAAGTGAAAAACGATGAACTTATCAACAAGTTCATTATGAATAGCCCCCATATTTTGCCTCAAAAGACAGATGCCCCGGATGAGGAACAAACGGATATTTCAGAATCCAGTGGAAGAGAGAATGAATGGTTTATTACAGAAACTCTTGCAAAAATATATATTAACCAGGGCTATTATTCGAAAGCTATTTTTGCTTATGAGAAATTAAGTTTGAAATTTCCGGAAAAAAGTAGTTACTTTACCACTCAAATTGAAAAAATAAAGAAATTAATTAACGAACTATAAATCAATTAGAAATGGGCTTTTATATATTGATTTCAGTATTGATCATTATGGTGTGTGTATTTCTGATACTGGGTGTATTGGTGCAAAATTCCAAAGGAGGAGGATTAGCAGCCAATTTTTCTGCTTCAAACCAGGTAATGGGTGTAAGAAAAACTGCTGATTTTCTTGAAAAAGCAACATGGACACTTGCTATATCATTATTGGTGCTTAGTTTGATTGGTAGTGCCGTAATTCCAAGAGGAAGCGATGAGGGCAGATCAAGAGTTGAGCAGCAAATTGACAATGCCATTGATCCGTCACAGGTGCCTAACCTGCCTACAGCTCTTCCCGAAGAAAGTGGTACCAGTCAGGAAGGTGAATGATACTGCATCACCGCATCACATGATACATAACACACTTCAGCCGAATAACTATTATGGTAATCACTGAATAGTGTCAGTATGTCATTAATATGACACTTTTTTTGTTTGGTATTGCAATACGTGGTTATTTACAACATATTGATATTCAGAATTATAAGTTTCCGGAAAAAGATTCAGAGAAAATATAATCTGTAATTCTGTCCTGTAAATATGAATGATTGTATGTTAATAATGTTTGGCACAAAATATGATAATCGATGTACAGCTTTCTAATTTCTAATTATTTAACTAAAAAACTAATAATATGTCAAAAGTAAATGTAAAACCATTAGCCGACAGGGTGTTGATCAAATCCCAGGAGGCAGAAACCAAAACAGCAAGTGGTATTTATATTCCTGACTCAGCTCAGGAAAAACCTATGCAGGGGAAAGTTGTTGCCGTAGGATCAGGTACCAAAGATATTGAAATGGAATTAAAGGTTGGTGATACCGTATTATATGGGAAATACTCCGGATCAGAGATCACTGTTGATAATAATGATTATGTTATTATGCGTCAATCTGATGTCTTGGCAATATTGTAGTAAATCAAAATATTCATTTATAAAAGAATTTAAGAACCAAATAAAAACTTATAACAATGGCAAAAGAAATTAAATTTGACGTAGATGCACGTAACGAGCTTAAAATAGGCATTGATGCTTTATCTGATGCAGTAAAAGTGACATTGGGTCCGAAAGGCCGTAATGTTATTATTGATAAAAAATTTGGCGCACCTCAGATCACCAAAGATGGTGTTACGGTTGCCAAAGAAATTGAACTGAATGATAATTTTCAGAACATGGGTGCCCAGATGGTAAAAGAAGTTGCCTCAAAGACTGGTGATGATGCAGGTGACGGCACAACAACAGCAACCGTTCTTGCTCAATCTATTATCGATGTAGGAATAAAAAATGTTACAGCCGGTGCAAACCCGATGGATCTTAAAAGAGGAATTGATCTGGCAGTAAAAACTGTAGTTAAAAACCTGCATGATCAGACTGAAATTATTGGTGATAACATTGAGAAAATCGAGCAGATTGCAAGAAATGCTGCAAATGACGATCCTGCTATCGGTAAACTGATAGCTGAAGCAATGAAGAAAGTAAAAAAAGAGGGTGTCATAACAGTAGAAGAAGCAAAAGGCACTGAAACTTCAGTTGAGGTTGTAGAAGGAATGCAGTTTGACAGGGGTTATATCTCTCCATATTTTATTACTGATTCAGATAAAATGGAAACCACACTGGAAAAACCGTATATTCTTCTCCACGATAAGAAGATCTCAACGATGAAAGATCTTCTTCCTATTCTTGAATCTACTTCACAGGCAGGTCGTCCATTACTTATTATCGCTGAAGATATTGATGGTGAAGCATTGGCTACTCTGGTAGTTAATAAACTTCGCGGATCACTGAAGATCGCGGCTGTTAAAGCTCCCGGATTTGGTGACAGAAGAAAAGAAATGCTGGAAGATATTGCTATTCTGACTGGTGCTACTGTTGTATCCGAAGAAAAAGGATTGAAACTGGATGGAACATCACTTGACATGTTAGGTGAATGTAATAAAGTAACTATTGATAAAGAGAACACAACAATAGTTAGTGGTTCGGGTGATGCTAAAATGATCGGGGCAAGAGTAAATCAAATTAAAAAACAGATTGAAACAACTACTTCAGATTATGATAAAGAAAAGCTGCAGGAAAGACTGGCTAAACTTTCAGGTGGAGTAGCAGTTCTTTATATCGGCGCTGCCTCAGAGATGGAAATGAAAGAGAAAAAGGATCGTGTTGATGATGCACTTAACGCAACACGTGCTGCAATTGAAGAGGGAATTATCCCGGGTGGAGGAGTTGCATTTCTGCGTACCATTGAAGTACTTGAGAAAATAAAAGGTGATAACGAGGATCAAAATACCGGAATTGCGATTATAAAACGCGCTCTTGAAGAACCAATCCGTCAAATCGTTGAGAATGCCGGAATTGAAGGTTCAATTGTTGTTCAAAAAGTGAAAGAAGGGAAAGGAGACTTTGGGTATAACGCTCAGACCGGCAAATATGAGAATCTGTACAAGTCTGGTGTAATTGATCCTACTAAGGTTACCCGTATTGCACTTGAAAACGCTGCATCAATCTCAGGAATGTTCCTTACAACAGAATGTGTTCTGGCTGATGAAAAAGAAGATGAACCGGCTATGCCGGCTGGTGGTGCTCCCGGAATGGGTGGCATGGGTGGAATGATGTAATAAACAAATACTCTATAATAATCTCAAAACCTCCGTCG
>JADFUQ010000536.1 GCA_015222065.1 Bacteroidota bacterium | reverse complement strand
TGGACTCTGGAAGGTTGTTATGCCGGCAGACCTGCCAGAGTCCGAAGGTCCTGGCAGCGTCGGAGGAAATAAACTCAAAAAACTAAATCCTTCAAGACAATTTTCTCATCTGTTTAATTCGTATGCCAAGTGGTTTAATGACAAATATGAACGGACTGGTTCACTTTTTGAAAAAAACTTTCGTCGTATACTTATTGATTCGGATGAATATTTTAAAAGACTGGTATATTATATTCATCAAAACCCAATACATCATGGCATATCAAATAAAATTTCTGAATACACATGGTCTTCGTATCAATCTTTTATGAAAGCAAATAAACATAAGTTCCCTGTCACTCTTGAGAATACTATTGAATGGTTTGGTAGTTATAGTGATTTTATTGATTTCCACAGGCAACAACATGATAATAGTAAAATTGAGAATTTATTAATTGATGATTGAAAAACAACTCTTCCAGGTCCGTTGGACTCTGGAAGGTTGTTATGCCGGCAGACCTGCCAGAGTCCGAAGGTCTTAATAATCAGTCGGCAGTCGGCGATTGACAAAAATGCAAAGCATAATGAGATTAGCCTATAATTTTAGTCATTTTAGTCATTTTGAATTTTAGTCATTCTAACCTTAAAACACTGAATAGTTACCATAATACAAAAAGTATTGCAAGCAATAAATTGTTTCAATTCAAATCTTTGCGCCTCTGCGTCTTTGCGTGATAAATTATTCAGGTTACAGGAGGTAATAATTCTATTCAACAAAAGAAACTGTAGCAAAATTTATACATTTACGGCATAAAATACCCATTTTTGAAAAAGATATTAATCATAGGAACTGCTTATCCTTACCGGGGCGGACTTGCTGCTTACAATGAAAGACTGGCTACTGAGTTTAAGAACAATGGAGAAGAGGTAACCATACACACATTCAAGCTTCAGTATCCGGGATTCTTATTTCCCGGAAAAAGTCAGTTTGCATCGTGGGATGCCCCCAAACATCTTTCAATCAAACGAACCTTAAATTCAATAAATCCATTTAACTGGATAGGGTTGGGCCGGAAAATTAAAAGGATGAAACCAGATCTGGTTATATTCAAATACTGGATCCCCTTTATGGCTCCATGCTTTGGCACTATTGCAAGGATCATCAAACAGAATAAAAAAACCCGTATTATTACTATTGTTGATAATATGATCCCACATGAGAAGAGACCGGGTGATAAATTATTAAACCGTTACTTTGTAAAACCAATTGATGCATACATTGCTATGTCAGAATCGGTTCTCGAGGATATTAAAAATATTGATCCGGAAAAACCAAGAACTCTTTCTCCTCATCCATTGTTTGATAATTTTGGTGATATAGTGTTAAAAAAAGATGCCCTGGACAAACTCGGTTTACCTGATCAACATAAATATATACTGTTCTTTGGCTTTATTCGCGATTACAAGGGACTTGATCTTTTGTTAAAAGCCATAGCTGAAAAGGAGGTCAAAGATCTGCCTGTAAAAGTACTTGTAGCCGGAGAATTTTACACAAAGCCTGATCCTTATTACGACCTTATTAAACAGTTAAAAATTGAGGACCGGGTTATACTTAAAACCGATTTTATTGCCGACAGGGAAGTAAAAAACTATTTCTGTGCTTCAGATCTTGTTGTTCAACCCTACAAATCTGCCACACAAAGTGGGGTTACACAGATAGCTTATCATTTCAACAAACCAATGATTGTAACTGATGTGGGCGGATTAGCCGAGATTGTTCCT
>JADFUQ010000535.1 GCA_015222065.1 Bacteroidota bacterium | reverse complement strand
TAGTAGGTAGTAAGAAGATGAGAAAGTGAGAAGATGAGAAGATGAGAAAGTGAGAAGGGGAGAAGAGAAGAAAAAAGAGGTAAGAGATGAGAGATCAGTGAAGAGAAGAAGAAAGTAGAAGGCAGAGGGCTGAAGGAAGAGCGACTGCTGACTGTGGACTGTGGACTGCCGACTGATGACTGTGGACTGCTGACTGTGGACTGCCGATTGTGGACTGCCGGCTGATTAGTTACTTTTTTTTATATTTTTATCTTTATTCAAAATTCAAAAAGTCATTCACTAATTTAACCTCCTATGAAAAAACGATCATTGCCAGTAATTGCACTCTTTTTCTTGATTATTTCCCCATGTGTAGTAGCCCAGAAAATGGATATTCAGGTAGGCACAAAAGCAACTGAATGGGAATTTATGGATGCAGACAAAAATCCTTTCACCATGGATACATGGAAGGGCAAGGTTTTGCAGATCAATTATGTTGATCCTGATGAATCTGACCTGAATGATGAATTTAATGACCTTGTAAAGAAAGCCATTGATGTTGACAGTATTATTTCCAGAGATCATTTTAAAGGTTTCGGTATTGTTGATTGTGCTTCTTCCTGGAAACCAAATTTTTTAATTCGTGCTGTTGCAGGGAAAAAAGCAAAGAAATATGAAACAACAATACTGTTCGATTATGATGCTATACTGTGTGAACAATGGAATTTGGCAAGGGACAGCTATAATGTAATAATCCTGGATAAAAACAGGATGTGCAGGGCTGTTTACAGGGGTAAAATTGCAGATTCAGAACACCAGGAGATCATAGACCTTATTGTTAAGCTAACTAAGGAATAAACCCTGTGGAATTTAAATAGATACATATTATCTATTCTAAAAATTCCAAAATTCAAATCCCAAATCCCAAATAAATTACAATAATCAAAAATTCAAAATTCAAACATTTTGGAGTTGGATATTGGAATTTGGATATTATTTGATATTTGTTATTTGCTATTTGTTATTTGAAATCCTTGTACCACAGTTCATAGTTATTTTATCTTTAGGCACTTTTAACTTTAGTTCACTTTAAGTACTGATTAGTTTCAAATAAACTATTCTCCACCGGGATTATTTCTTGAAAAATCTTTTTTGAAAAATCAGGATAAGTGTCACCCCAATGGTGATGGACGAATCAGCAATATTAAATACGGGGCGGAAGAAAATAAAATCATCACCACCACAGAATGGTATCCAGCCGGGTAAAGTGCCTTTTAATACCGGGAAATAAAACATATCAACAACCTGACCATGCAGGAATGAAGAGTATCCGCCTTCTGCAGGAAACATGCTGGCAATATGATAATAGCTATTTGAAAAAATCATGCCATAGAAAGCGCTGTCAATAATATTTCCCAATGCTCCTGCCATTATTATTGAAATGGTAATGATAAGACCGGTTGATGCTTTATGTTTTATGAGATATATAAGATACCATCCAATACCTATTACTGCTCCAATACGGAAAAGACTAAGAATTATCTTGCCAAATTCGCCGGCAATCTCCATGCCGAATGCCATTCCATTGTTTTCAATGAAATGAATAATAAACCAGTTTCCCAGAATGTGATATTCCTGGCCAAGTACCATATGGGTCTTAATCCATATTTTCAAAGCCTGATCAAGTATAATAATCAGTAATATCAGCAGGATAGATTTCTTCGCGACAGTCATATTTGTTGGTTTAGATGCAAAAACTGCTCAAAATAAAGAAAAAGAAATATAAATCTATAAAAAAATGATTGAAACATATATGTCTCAATCATTGGCAGTGTTAACACACGCGTTATTAACGGCTTTTATTTTTGTCTTTGTTTAGCTTCAATACTAAGGGTTGCATGAGGAACAGCACGAAGACGTTCCTTTGAGATGAGTTTTCCCGTCTCGCGGCAAATCCCATAAGTTTTATTTTCTATTCTTATCAGGGCTCCCTGCAGGTGCTGAATGAATTTGTGTTGTCTTTGTGCCAAACGTCCTGCTTCTTCTTTTGACAGGGTAGCTGCCCCTTCTTCAAGCACCTTAAATGTAGGTGATGTGTCTTCAGTATCATTACTTTCCTTATGAGTGATAGCATTTTTCAAGAGATCATAATCTTTTTTTGCTTTCTCAATCTTTTGCAGGATAAGTTCTTTAAATTCAGCCAGTTCCTCGTCTGAATATCTTGTCTTCGTATTCTCGGGCATAATTCAAAAATTTTGGTTAAATATAGTGTTTTTTTTCAAATGAATAAATGCTAAAATGCTAAAATGCTAAAATGCGTAAATGCTTAAATGTTATTTATTGTTTATGTACAATGAATTTTTTGCTTTAGTCATTATTTTTGTTATCTCATTTGCTTCTTTTGTGAGTCTGATTAATTCTTCTATGTCATTAGACAAATTAGTTTCATTTATTATTTCTAACCAATATTCTGTTTCATCAGCTTCTTCTACAACAATACAAATTTTACTAAAAAACTCAGATTTGGATCTGGCTCTGCATGCCGCACGATAATTAGCTCCTGTTGAAGATGCAGATTTTACAAGTTGGTATGTGACAACAGATGATGCTTTACATGTCTTTAATGAGTTGCAAAACATAATAATATCTACTGCAAATTTCCTGGTCCTTTTTTTTAATTTTCCAATAAATATTTCTTTTTCCGTCATAATTTTCAATAAAAATTGATATATTTTTTCATTCAATACATTCTTTCATTCTTTAATTTTCTCATTTACGCATTTTAGCATTTAATCATTTAATCTAATAGTAATCAGGATTTTAGCATCGTCAAACTCCAGATGAAAGGCTTTGTTTTCGTTCAGGTCATCAACCAGAACAACACTTAAAGCAAGTGTTTGTGAACCAATATAATCTGCATATTTTCCAATTGCATTATTAATGGATTCTTGTTTTTGTATCCGAACATGTATCTTATCTGTTACATTAAAACCACTTTCTTTCCTGAGATTCTGAATACGATTAATAAATTCCCGGGCAATACCTTC
>JADFUQ010000534.1 GCA_015222065.1 Bacteroidota bacterium | reverse complement strand
TTTTCTTTTACCAGGCGGTCAAGGCGGCGAAGTGTACTTTCTTCAAGAGAAACTCCGAATCGTTTTACCGGCATAGTGTTACTATTAATAATTTCGTAACACGAAGATAATAAAATTTTGGAATACACTCACCAGTTGACTCGAAGTCATCCGTTGAGTAGATTTAAAATTTAAAACTATAACTTACCGAAGGTATTATCGGGAACAGTGTTATTTGTGTCAAAGAAAGGTATGAAATTAATAGGAAGGGACTTTTATTTCCAAAGATACATGGAGTCTTCAAGAGGATTAATTTCTCTTGTTAGCTCAAAATCTTTTCCAATATTATTATACCACCAATCTTTGTAGAGAATATATACTTCTATTAATTGATTATCATCAAGGAAAGGTTTATTTGTATTTTCTTTTTCAATTAATTGAGGAACTAAAGAAGGGAACTTATGCATATTATCATCAACATCATATTTTAGCCTAATAGATTCAATTGTCCATAATAAGCATTCACCTACAGTTAATCGTTCCGGATAAATTGATGATATTGGATTAACCGGGAATTTGCTTATTACACTAAAATCGTCAGCATATTTTAATAATGTTGGAATATCATTAGGGACAAAATTAGGTAAATACGCTAAATCGTACTTGTCTTTTTTTACCAGTTCGACAAATTTTTTTACATCCGGGTTAATTGGATCAAAATTATCATCTTTTTTATTGCAGGCTACCAGAAAATTTAATATTAACATGTTAATAATTAGAGCTTTCATATTTCAAGTAATTATAATAAATGTTTGTTTCTTTAATTTTAGCAGAAATAATTTACACTCACCGGATAACTCGAAGTCCCCCGGTGAATAAATCTAAAATCTTACACTATAACTGACCGAAGGTATTATTGGGAACAGAGCTATTTGCTCAAAAGTGCCGGAGCTATATTTTAAGTACCATGGGTTTAACCTGGAATATGCATTATAAATATCAAACTTCCAGTAGGCTATGCCCCACTTTTTATTCTTCTTTAACTGCAAACTCAAATCAAGCCTGTGGTACAATGGAAATCGTATATTATTCCTGTTATCAAGTAAAGGAATTTCCGGTATCGGGACAAACCTGTCGTAAACCGAGACCCATTTCCCGCTTTGCAGCACCCAGTTACAACTAAAACTAATTTTCTCTTTTGGCCTGTACCCAATTGTCAGGTTAAGATCATGCCTTTTATCATATTTAAATGGGAATTTTTTCCCGTTGTTAATCTCATCAAATCGCACATCCGTAAACGACAAGGTATATGCTATTAAGCTAAACATCTTGTCACCTGCTTTTTGAATAAGAACTTCAACCCCTTTTGATGTGCCCTCTCCATAAACAATATTATTTTCCCAATAAGGTTCGGTCATGTATGTTGCACCGTCCTTGTATGTAATAAGGTTATACATTTCTTTATAGTACAATTCCAATCCTGCCAATACTCCGTGATTGTATTGGTATTTCATGCCTGCTACAAATAAGGATGATATCTCAGGCCTGGTGTTTTGTGTTGAAGGCACCCAGAGATCTGATGTTTGCATTACACTCGATGAGGTTAAACGGTGAATACTCTGCGTTGTTATTGCCCAGGAACCGTTTATACTCATTTTTTCATTTAAATAATAGTTCACTGTAAAACGCGGCTCCGGTATAAGCCATGTTTTTCCGGAAGCATGAATTAATGAAGCACGAATTCCACCCCGTAAAAATAATTTGTTATTAACGGTATAATTATCTTCAAGATACAGGAAGCCAGAAAAATTATTTTGAGTATTGTCTGCAATAGTATCATTCCTATTCTGTAAAACGTCATTTATGTACAAGAATGTACCGGCTGAAGGTAAGTACATTCTGTAATTCGCCGTAATTCCATAATTAAGCCGGTGTCTGGCGCTTAAGTTAATTTCATTATCAAATACTGCACCGATCTCTGATATTTTGCTTGAAATACCATTAATTGTCTCTGTTGTGATTGGTGGCTCAGCTTCCTGTTCAACAATAATCTGATTATTAGAGTTATTTGCGTAATGCTGGTAATACAACCTGAGAGTGGTAAGCCTGCTATGGTTGCCTGTGTTTGTCCAGTAAACACCGGTAACCAAATTAAACCAGTCCTGGTTTAGGTTTTGTGTCGTTATGGTTGGATAACCCTCTGCTTCATATTCATCTTCAGTGGTATGACCCGCTTCGTCCCGGTTTAGGAAAACCAAAAAACCTGTATGATTATTACTATTAATTTTTCTCCCGAAATCAAAAAGCATGTCATTAAAATTATATATCGGAATGCTAAACTTAACCGGGTTCCATTTGATATTCCACAGGGTTGAAATAAGGCTCTGTTTACCGGTAAATGTAATACCGGTTAAAGAATCAGGACAATATCTTAAGCCTCCTCCAACCGACATAATCCCTGCATAAACGCTTGTTTGTAACGTGTCCTGGTAATTACTTTTAGTATTTATATTTATTACCGAAGAAAGCCTGCCCCCGTATTTTGCAGGGAATCCTCCTTTTATAATTTCCATTTCATCAACAAAAAAGGGATCGAAAGCAGACTGAAACCCCATTAAATGGTATGGCTGATAAACAGGAAAACTGTTTAAGTTAATAAGGTTGTGTTCGTAAGAACCTCCCCTTACAATCAAACCCGAAGAACCTTCGTTGCCGGAATGAATACCTGGTAAATATTGAATCTTTTTTAAAACATCTGCATCACCAAGAACAGCAGGGAGATAATCGAATTTTGAAGGTTGAATTTTTGTTATACCGGGCTCAGGTTCACGAAAATATTCAGTTATCAGGCTACCTTTAATAGTTACCTGCTTAATTCCTACGATTTTTTGGTAGGATAACACAATTGAAGTGTCTTGTTTCAGGAGAAACTCAAAACTTTGCTTTTTATAACCTGAATAGGTGACGGTTAACTTTCGAACACCGGGTTTTAATGAAAAATAAAAATCTCCATCCTGCCCTGTCTTTTTGGTCAACGTCCCACATTTTACCATTGCCCCGGGAATTGGCTTTGAATCAACAGAGCTAACAACTACTCCTTTTAAAACAACACTCTGAGCAAACAAGCCAGATGCTGTTATTAGCCACAAAAAAAGAATTAAAAAAGGTTTGTTATTCATTAATAAAAATTGTATCATAATCGCATGAGGCAATAGAGAATATCCCTATTTCGTTACTCACATTGCTGTGAAAATCAACCGGCTCGGCAAACGGGTCGTCTTTTGACCTGTTATATAACCATTTAGATACAATATACTTGTAATGGTCTTCAGATAAAGAATACAGCTTGATTATGTATTCGTATGACGATGTAATAATCTCGTTTGCCGGTATAACAAGCCTTACCGTTTTTTCCTCTCCATTGAAATCTTTATCATTAAAAACAATTTCATTTGCATTACCAGCCCTAGATATGTAACCAGGAGGAGGTGTTATATAGGACACATTATTATAAGGCGGATCGGGCCAGCCGAATGAAGCATATATTATTTTAGCTTCATATATATCATAAAATATATGAATTCCACACTGGTAAAAGTTATTCTCCGGTGGATCATCAAATGTTATACTGAATTCAATCATATGGGTATATTCAATAGCCGGACCCATTGGAGATTGAACTTCATATGAACCGTAAACATCAAAAAACCATTCCGGCATTTTGCCTTCTATATGTTTCCATGATAAAGACTTAATTTTCACAGGGACCGGCTTTGTTGTTTCCGCCTCAATATCATCGTACCCGGGGTTACTAACCTTTACTTTGTACCGGTTGCCTTCTTTTAACATTTCTTTATTAAAATAAGCCCATCCATAATAAGAAGTGTATATATATTTATCATATATTTTTACATATTTTTCCTGTAATAAATTATTATCCTCAAACAAACTGACTTTTACCGGTTCATTTATTTGATAGTAGGGATAATGTCCCATTGTCTGTGCCAGGCTAATAATTACTTCCAGGCTATCTTCAGGATAGTTTTCTGAGAACAAAGCCAATTCTGTTTTACCTTCAGGTATTTCGAAAGGCTTGTCTCTTTCACACGAAAAGTTGATAAGCAATATTATTAATATGATCCCGGTTTTTTTAATCATTTAAATACTGTTTAATGAAAAAACATATTCAGTCCCGGTCGTAAGACCAGGACTGAATATTATTAAATTAAAGTATAATTTTTATTACTTTATCATAATTTGCTTCGAAATTACAGAATCATTATAAATTATTTTCAGTACATAATGTCCCTTATGCAAACCACTTGTATTTATATTAATAGTCTTCTCCGGGGCACTGTTATTATATACAAACACAAATACCCTGACTATCCGGTATCTTTTGTCTTTCCAAATCGTTACTATATATTGAAAAAATAGATTTAGATTTTTTCCGTTATAATTTAATAAACTCTATTCAAAGATCAAAGGCATTTATTAAAAAAAATAATTTTTTTAACTTTAGCAGAAATAATCTACACTCACCGGGTGACTCGAAGTCACCCGGTGAGTAACAACTATGTGTCCAGGAATGCACAATAAAATGAACATATACTTTGCAATATGTTCAAGAAAACGGAGAAATATGGACATCAATAATACTGACTAAGATTAATCAATTTTTTTTCACTCCTGTTTTCCGCAATGCAGCACCCATATAATAAGCCTGGAGGGCTTCAAGTCTGATAGCCCCGGTTACGTCCGGGGTAGTAGTGCAATATAATAAATCCGCGACCCCGGACGGGGTTGAAGTTTATAATTCTTTATCAAGTAGTTTTCGGAAGTAAGGTTTATACTAATTTTCTGACAAGAGTGAATCAGGATATACTTTACAATTACTTTGCCGAAATATTATGGAACAAAAAGTGTAAACCACATATAGTTGGTGGTTATTGCAATCATATCTATATTGTGTGTGATCTGCATCCTACAATTACTTATAACATAACCTGAATTCAACACCCTCCGGGGTTGTGATTGAACTATTACGTCATAACCACAGACGTTACTGTGGCTATCTGAATTAGACACCCTCCGGGGTCTTTTTATTGTCTTTTGCAATGCAGCACCAATATTTCAAAAAACAAGGTCATATCATACAGATATACTGGTATTTGCAAAATTCAAAAATCAATGTGCTGAAAACAGGAAAATAGATATTAGTAATGAAAAGTGTGATTTTCTGGAAGTGTATTACCAGATTATGAGCCAAATCATGAATTGTGCTCGAAAAGTATCTCTATCACAAAGAGAGTATTGGAACAAGCCGGGGAAATAGTATTATAAGTCTGTTAAAACTCAAGCCAGTCACCGGTTTCAGGCACCGCGAATTCACAATGGATACCTTTTACGACAGCTTGTTGCTTTGCCCATGCCTCCAGTTGCGGTCCGTCCATTAATGACTTATCATGATATTTTTCATCCTCCCTGCCGCTGTAATGAACCAGCAGGGTCTTTTCAGGACTGAGCCGTTTGACCCATTCAAGCAACGACCAGTACATATCTTTTGGCCGGCAACCATCCTTCGTAAGAAGCTTCAGATATTCCGGTAAAACAGTATTCTTATCATTGCTCAGGTGTGGCAGAAACAGATCCTCCATAGTTATTCCTTTTATCCATGGACTCAGATAATCATTATAACCTTCCCGAACCAGGCTCCAGTGGTTTGTACGCGGATAAGGAAACCGGTTGTTGGCATCGGCAAACAGGTATTTTGCTCCCTGAAGCCGGGCATAATTTGTTTCTCTGATCAGCGGGCAAAGCAGGTCGCCCGAAAAAATGATTTTTTGTTTTTTGTTACCGGCATTTTTAACCCCGGCAACGATCATAGCAGCCCCGTATGCACTGGTTCCATGGTACACCGGGTAAGCTGTAAGTTCAACACCGGGAATCTCATCCGGAATTCGTGAAAAACCATAATCCAGGCATTTGAATTCGATGATTTTTTCAAGATGAGGCAGGCTGCTAACAAGAGTCTCCCAGCATAATTGGGTGGCATACAGAGGATACCGTTGTTTGTTTTTGAACCGGTAATAACTCTGAGCTACCCAGTCAACGCCAACGAAATGGTCAAAATGAGGATGGGTTAATACAATAGCTTCAGGAATACGATTATGGGTTTTCAACAGCATTGGAATGGTACCGTGGCCTGCATCAATCAGCAGCTCCCAGTTGACTTCTGTCCTGGTTTTGTCCTGATTCAGGGACATAAGTGAAAATGAGGCATTTGCATAATCAGGCTTCTTACCCCGTTGATACATTGGATGATCCTGACCCAGAGGAAGAGGCCAGGCATTACCACGTCCGTTAATCCGTATTCCGGTTTTTTCCATAGTCAGAAATACCGTTATGTGGTGTCAATTATAAACAAACTTAAAATGTATTGATCGTATATATTATCAACATATTACACTTTTATCTTTTATCTTTTTAATTTTTAATTTTTAATTTTTAATTGACAGTAGCTATTCTACTCCACCAGCATCATCTCATCAAGCAGGTATCCTGCCCTGGCAAATTTGTCAATAATAAACAGGGTATACCGGATATCCAGGGAGATGTTACGACATTGTTCAGGGTTGAACATCAGATCGCTCATAACACCTTCCCATGCACGGTCGAAATTTATTCCTATAAG
>JADFUQ010000533.1 GCA_015222065.1 Bacteroidota bacterium | reverse complement strand
GACGAAGGCTCTGTCCTCAAGTTCGATAAACCGTGGGAAGGCGAATTTTGCGGCTACTGCACGGTTATCAAAGATGGGGATACCTATCGGCTGTACTATCGGGGATTGCCGCCGTACGATGAGGACGGCACCTACCACGAGACGACCTGCTATGCAGAATCCAAGGACGGTATTCATTGGGTCAAACCTAACCTAAGACTGTTTAAAGTAAACGGCACACTCGATAACAATGTCATGCTGGCAAATGCCGGTCGTCGGGTTAGCCATAATTTTAGTCCCTTTATTGACACAAAACCCGGCGTTGATCCAAATCAGCGATTTAAAGCGCTTGGTGGAGATTTAGAATACGGACTGATTGCCTATACTTCAGCAGATGGTATCCACTGGCAAAAACTTCAGGAGGAGCCGGTGTTTAAGAAAGGAAGGTTTGACTCTCAAAACGTATCCTTTTGGTCAGAGAGCGAGCAATGTTACTTGTGTTATTTTCGTGGTAGAAAGGGACACTGTGATATGTTTCGAAGCGTGGATCGAACCACGTCAAAGGATTTTATACACTGGACTGAGCCGACGTTAATGGGTTACGGTGATGCCCCTGTTGAGCATATTTACACCAGCCAAACGCATCCATATTTTCGAGCGCCGCATATCTATATCGCAACCGCAGCCCGGTTTATGGAAGGACGTCAGGCGATTACAGAAGAACAGGCGTCTCAACTTGGTGTGCATCCCAATTACTATAAAGATTGCTCCGACGCGGTTCTTATGACCACTCGTGGTGGCAGCCAGTATGACCGGACATTTATGGAGGGGTTCATCCGCCCGGGAATTGGCTTGGAAAACTGGGTTTCCCGTACCAACTATCCTGCACTCAATGTTGTTCAAACCGGTCCGACTGAAATGTCGATTTACGCAAATCAAAATTATGGGCAACCGACTGCCCATTTGCGCCGCTATTCGTTACGTCTGGATGGATTTGTATCGGTTCATGCACCTTATAAAGGCGGTGAAATGATCACGAAACCTTTTACATTTAGCGGCGAAAAATTACACCTTAATTTTGCAACATCCGCTGCAGGCGAGATTCGGGTGGAAATACAAGATGCCGGTGGACAACCGGTTCCCGGTTATTCAATCAAGGACTCGCAAATATTGATCGGCAACGAAATAGAAAGAGTTGTTGCATGGAAAAACGGCAAGGATGTAAGCCAATTCGCAGGTAAGCCTGTTCGTCTGCGTTTCGTCATGAAGGATGCGGATTTATTTTCGATGCGGTTTAAATAAAATTTATTTCCTATTTTTATCCATGTTATAATTTGTTTGTGGTAAAACAAAATTAAACATGAAGGGGTAACTTCCGGGAGTACCCTTCATTAAATTTTTAATCGGTTAGTAATAAAAAGAATTTAAAAACTATGTCAAAACTATCAGGAGTAATTCCGGCGATTCCTACACCATTGCTTAAAAATGAAGATCTGGATGTAGAATCATTACGTAAAATTATTAATTATACTATTGAACAGGGAGTATCCGGGATATTCGTTCTTGGAAATATGGGCGAGGGTACGGCGCTGCTGGATTCGGTAAAACTGGCTGCTGTCGAAACAGCCGCCAGGCATATTAATGGCAGGGTTCCGTTAATGGCAGCTTGCTCCGACGGCTCAACCAGAAGAACAATTGAACTTGGAAAGAAGATACAGGATTCAGGCGCTGACTATCTTGTTTCGACCACACCTTATTATTACAGCTTTCCGCACCAGCCATGTATCATTGACTATTTTGATAAAGTCTCAAATGCCCTGGATAAACCGCTGTTATTCTATAATAATCCCGGATCTACTGGAAACAAGATTAGTTCTGAGACCCTGGAAATTATTCTGAATATGGATAACGTTGCCGGTGTCAAAGATTCTAGCGGTGATATTCATGTTGCGATGGATATCTTAAGAAAATATCCGGACAAAGAAAACCGGCCGTTTAGTTTCCTCTATGGCGATGAGACTGTATATGATATTATTTTATTGTTGGGTGCTGATGGTATAGTAACCGGAGGAGGAACCTGTTTCCTCGATACATTGGTCAAACTTTACGAAGTGGCAATGGCTGGTGATAAAACCAAAGCTTTCGAATTGCAGAAGCAATTCTGGATGGAAATGAAGGAGATGCTTGGTCCCGATCTGATTATTGACTGGATGGCGGCTATCAAAACAAATCTGAAGAATAAAGGATTGTGTGAAAATTATTGTACACATCCCTTTATTAACCGGATGATTACAAACTAATATCTTCGTACATGAACTGGCTGGACTGGTTAGTGTTAGGTATTTATGGATTTGGAATGATTGGCGTTGGATTTTATTACATGCGTCGCACCAAATCAGCAGATGATTACCTGCTTGGAGGACGCACAATGAAACCATGGACCGTTGGACTGTCACTGTTCGCTACACTTTTAAGTACACTTTCGTACCTGGCAACTCCGGGTGAGATAATCCAGAACGGTCCTATGCTCCTGGGACAAGTCGCAGCCATGCCCTTTGTCCATTGGATTATTGGCTGGTTTTTTATCCCCTTTATCATGCGATTGAAGGTTACCAGCGCGTATGAAATTCTTGAGAAGCGCTTGGGTAGCAGCATCCGAACTTTAGGTGCTGTCACTTTCCTTTCACTACGATTGATATGGATGGCAGTCATTATTTATGCAACAACCGATAAAGTTTTGATCCCGCTGACAGGATTAGACCCCAGTATGACGCCATGGATGTGTGGAGTGCTGGGGATTGTGACCCTGATATATACCTCAATGGGTGGTTTGCGTGCGGTAGTCATGACTGATGCGGTGCAGACATTTATACTGTTCGGTGGGGCGATTTTAGTAATAGTTCTTATCTCTGTGCAACTTGGCGGTGTCGGCGAATGGTGGCCGAATGGCTGGGCTGAAAATTGGCCTCCCCCACGATGGGGATTTCAAACCACGGGACAGCGCACTTTTGGCTGGTTTTTTATGGCAGCAGTAATCTGGTATGTTTGCACAAGTGGTTCAGACCAGATGTCTATTCAGCGTTTTCTGGCAACACGTGACGTTAAGGCCGCGCGCAGGGTGATAGGTGTATCACTCATCGCAAATACGGCAGTATTGATTTTTCTGTCGCTGCTTGGTTACGCACTTCTGGCATATTTTCAAGCTAATCCAAATATGCTGAATGATGGGCAGACAATTGTTGCCGATGCCGATCAACTGTTACCACAATATATTGTTTTTGGGCTACCTGCGGGTATCAGCGGTTTAATAGTGGCCGGATTGCTGGCTGCAGCGATGTCGAGTCTTTCCTCCGGCGTCAACTCCTCCAGTTTAGTGATCACGGTGGATTTCATCGACAGGTTTCGGAAAATAAAACTTTCTGAAGGGAAACATATAAAGATAGCACGATATGTCACAGTGGCGATAGGCGTTGTAGTTGTGGGTATCAGTTTCTATGTTAGTGCAGTACCCGGCAATTTACTAGAAGTAACCTACCGTGCAGTAAATCTGTTAGTATCTCCTCTGTTCATTCTGTTTTGTATGGCAATGTTCATTCCCTGGGCCACGGAGTTCGGCACCTGGGTCGCTACTTTATGCAGCATCGGCGTTGCTATGATAATTGCTTTCTGGGAGAATATCTTTGGAGACCCGGGCCCAAGTTTTCTTTTCATTATGCCGGCTTCCCTGGTGGTTGGAGTGATGGTTGGAATGACTGCCAGCCTGATACCGATCGGTCATGGCGTACGATCCATGCTTTCGAAAACAGATGATAAGTAAAAAAAATAATTAGAGTTTGTCCATAAACGAAAAATATTTGCTTAAGTATGAAATTCCAAAACACAAATAACAAAAAACAAATAAATTTCAAATTCCAAATTCAAAACTTCAAACCCCTCTTGTTAAAATTAAAGCAATATTGATATTTTAGTCATTGTGATTTGCGATTTGTTTGTATTTTGTGTTTTGATTTTTGCCTGCCCCGTGAGGAAGTATGACTGTACGGGGGTGCTTTTAATTAGAAAAACTTTTACTTTATAGATAGACATTAATTATTGATATAAAATGGATGAATTAAATAAGGGATTAAAAATATCTGTCGTTGGGAAGCTTCGTGAAGAAGCATTGGTAAAATTTAAGGAAAAGATTAAGAAGTGGGATATTGCTCTTCCTGATGTTGAACCATTATTATTGGATTTTGGATTGAATGATTTTTACAAAACAGGCTTGATAGAATACTGGATAGCTAATGAAGTCGACGCCGGTTACTGTAGTAAGTATCTTTTTGTATTTGCAAACCAGAGCTGTCCTGTGCATCGGCATAAAGAAAAACATGAGACTTTTTATATCCTTAAGGGTAAAGTGGAAATGATCTATGACGGCAAAAGTTTCGAGATGAATCCTGGCGATGTGTTGCCTGTGGAACGTTGGAAATATCATGGTTTTACCGGAAAAAGGCCAGCCTTACTTTTGGAAATTTCTCAGCCATGTTTCATCGATGATAGCTATTTTGAAAACACCAAAATAAATTTTTAAAAACAAAAACAAATGCGAATAGTAAAATTTGGTATAATCGGAACAGGCCTTATGGGAAAAGAATTTGCCAGCGTTTCAGCGAGGTGGTGCCATTTGCCTGAGATGAACGTAAGACCGGAAATAGTCTCAATATGTGATAAAAATACAGAGACATTTCATTGGTTTCAAAGTAATTTCAAAACAATCACGCAGGTTACGGATGATTATAAGGAACTCTTGTCAAATCCTGATGTTGAGGCAGTTTATATTGCAGTGCCCCACCATCTTCATGAAGAGTTTTATACTGCTACCATAAAGGCAGGAAAGCATCTTATGGGAGAAAAACCATTTGGAATAGATAAAGAATCCAACAAATCAATTATGCTGGCTATAAAAGAGAATCCGGAAACCTTTGTGCGCTGTAGTTCTCAATTTCCCTTTACTTCTGCTGTTCAGCGAATCGGGGAGATGATCGAAGCTGATGCCTTTGGCGAAATAATCGAGGTGAACAGTGGTTTTTTGCATTCCAGTGATCTGGATCAGGATAAGTCTATCAACTGGAAGCGAATGATTCAGTATAATGGTGAATATGGTTGTATGGGGGATCTGGGTATCCATGCCTGTCACATGGTTTTCAAGGCAGGATGGGTTCCTCTTAATGTGAGAGCGGTTTTAAGTAATATCATAAAACAACGACCTGACGGTAAAGGAAACATAGTTCCTTGTGAGACCTGGGACAATGCAATGCTTCTGTGTGAAACCAGGAATCCGAAAAGCGGACAGACTTTTCCATGGACATTTAAAACCCAACGTATAGCGCCTGGTGAAAAGAATACCTGGTATTTTGAAGTGCTGGGAACAAAATCAAGCGCAAAATTTTCCACTAAGCAAATTAACACCCTTAATGTTTTGGAATACAAAGGTGGTAATCAGATATGGCAGATAGTAGATATGGGGCATGAAACTGCTTTTAAATCAATAACCGGCGAAATTTTTGAAATCGGGTTCTCCGATCTGATACTTCAAATGTGGGCGGCTTTCCTATATGAACTTGACAATGGGAACCCGGAAACCAGATTTTCTGGTTGTGTTACCCCCGAAGAAACTGCGCTCAGCCACCGGCTTTTTACTGCTGCACTGGAATCTTATGCAAGTGCGGAAACAATTGAATTAGAAACGGGACAGTGATAACATGTTTTAGAGCTTTTTTCCTGTTTTTGTTATTGTAGATTCAAAGTTTACACATTTTTTTGAATCAAATAATTATAATGTTCTACTATTAATAGAAAGTTAATAATATGAATTACCCCGGAAATAATGAAGTTGAACCATATGAACGTGTTTTTGCAGCGATCAATCATGGTGTGTCTGACAGACCGCCTGTTGATTATATAGCAACACCGGAGGTCAATGACATTTTGAAAAAATCACTTAAAATAGATGACGATGAGAAATTGCGACAATTTCTCGGAGCTGATATGCGTTACGTAGCGCCACGCTATGTGGGTCCTGATGATACTACAGGGGCAGCAGGTGTTACAGCAGCAGGCAAAGATTTTCTCGGTATTGTATGGAAGCCTGTCAAGAACCAATTTGGCACTTACAATGAGATTGCATTCCATCCCCTTGGTCATGTTACTTCAGTGGAGGAAGTAGAGAATTATAACTGGCCTAGTGTGGACTGGTTTGATTATTCTTTTCTTAAAGAAGAAATTGACCGGTTAAATGCGCACAGGCGGCATGCCATAATCTTTTTTGCCGGTGGTGCTTTCGAAACGCCATGGTATATGCGTGGGATGGAACGGTTTCTGATAGACCTGGTCGAGTGTCCGGAAATTGCCGAAACAATATCCCGGCGGGCAATGGAATTCTACAAAGAACGGGCTATGAGAGTTATTGAAGCATCCGGTGGACAAATTGATATTTTAGGTAGCGGAGGAGATATAGGAACACAAAGAGGAATGATGCTTTCACCTGATCTGTGGCGTAAACATATTAAACCATACAGTGAACAGCTCATTCGCCCATTTAAAGATATGGGTCTTAAGACATTCTATCATTCTTGCGGTTCTATAGTGCCGGTGATAGAAGATTTTATTGAAATGGGTTTGGACATTTTGGATCCGATCCAACCAAAAGCTGCCGGAATGGAGCCTGAATTGCTGAAAAACAGTTTTGGAACCCGCCTGGCATTTCATGGAGGAATTGATGAACAGGAATTGCTTCCCAATGGAACGGCGGCGGAGGTAAGAAGCGAAGTTGAACGTTTAATTGATATCTTTGGGAGAGACGGAGGTTACATCGTATGTGCTGCACATGCCATTCAGCCTGATACGCCGGTGGAAAATATCCTGGCTATGTATGAAGCTGTGAAGCAATATCGCTACTAACGAATGTCTATAAACAAAATTATTGTAGTGATTCTATAAATGGGGTAAAACACTATATTTAACTGTTAAAACAATAATATGTAGTATAAATTATGAAAAAACTCTTTTTTCTAAGTATAGCAATAGCATTAATTCACGGTGCAAATGCAACAGGAACCATTCAAACCGGGAAAGACATTTATAATATATGTGATTTTGGAGCAATAGGGGATGGCAAAATATTAAATACGAAAGCTATTCAAAAGGCTATTGACGTTTGTTCAGAAGCCGGAGGAGGAACCGTTTATTTCCCTCCAGGGACTTACAAGTCAGGCACTGTATATTTAAAGAGTTATGTTACACTGGAACTTGAAACAGGAGCTATACTTCTGGGTAGCAAGGATATGAAGGATTATATCAAAGCTGAGGAAGGGAGTTACATCTATGGACCAGGTTCACAATATGCTTTTCTCCATGGGAAAAACGTTGATCATGTGAGCATTATCGGACAGGGGATTATAGATGGGAATACAGCGCTGGATAACGGGTCCAGAGGGCCTCTTGCTGTGCTTTTTACAAATTCCGAGAACATCTTAATGCAGGGCATTACAGTTGCTAACTCCCCGGGTTGGTCGGTTACGATATTTGCATGCAGGTATGTTGATATTATCCGGGTGAAGGTCTTAAATGGTTTTGCTGATGGGATCAATCCTGTCTGTTCGCGGGATGTGCT
>JADFUQ010000532.1 GCA_015222065.1 Bacteroidota bacterium | reverse complement strand
TGATAATGATAATGCTATGGGTAGCCGGAGGAATAATGGCATTGTTGGGGGCAATGTGCTATGGTGAACTTGGAGCAGCATACCCCAGTGCCGGTGGTGAGTATATTTTTCTTTCAAAATTGTTCCATCCTTTGGCTGGTTTTCTGAGTGGATGGGTTTCATTTATTGTCGGGTTCTCGGCACCAATTGCAGCAGCTTCAATAGGATTCAGTGAATATTTTGTACGTGCTGCTCCACAGGTCATCTTATGGGGAGAAGCCATAGGCATTCCTGATCCGCAACTCATTAAGAGAATATTATCTGCACTGGTTATCTTATTGTTCACCCTGGTTCATCTCAGGGGTATTAAATTTGGGGCTGCAGTCCAAAACGGCCTGACCATGTACAAAGTTGTTTTACTAGCCGGCTTGTTAATTATTGGATTTTTGTTTGGGAAGGGAGATATTGGTCATATAGTTCAGGATTTGGAATATTCATTCGATTTCGGAGGGTGGAAGACCATCGGGCTGTCTTTTCTGTGGATAACCTTTGCCTATAGCGGCTGGAATGCATCCACCTACATCGGGTCAGAGATCCGTAACCCGGTAAAAAACATTCCTTATTCTTTGTTATTAGGTACAGCTCTGGTGATGGTATTGTATGTTGCTTTAAACATCCTGTTTGTTTATGCAATTCCTCCGGATGAGATGAAAGGAGTGATATCTGTAGGCGGACTTGCAGTTGGTAATTTATTTGGCAAGACCTGGGAGCAAATATTTTCATTACTTGTTTCCTTTGCTCTTTTCTCATCTATCAGTGCTTTTATAATCCTCGGACCCAGGGTCTATTTTGCCATGGCGAAAAGGGGTCACTTTTTCAGGTTTGCCTCTAAAGTTCACCACAGGACACACGCCCCCTACCTGTCAATAATAATACAATCAGTTATTGCAATTATTATGGTCATGTCGGGAACATTCGACCAGATATTGACCTTTATGGGTTTCTCACTGGGAATATTTCCCATAATAGCTGTAACAGGTGTTTTCAAATTAAGATCTACGGGTAAAAGTAAAATTAAAATGCCAGGCTATCCGTATGTCCCGGGCTTATATATATTTATCGCCATTGTCATACTCCTGCTGGCATTCTTTGAACGACCGGTTGAGTCTTCCATTGCCATTGGTATTGTTGTAGTTGGCATACCTGCTTTTTACCTGTTTTCAGGAATAGCTAAAAACAATTAAAAAAAATGTTAACTTGCCCGGAGTTTAACATTAATCCTATTACTATTATGAACATTTCATATTCTGATCCTTTAATAAATGGCTGGGCACGGATGAAAAAGATCCTTTTCAGCCCCTTTGACCTGAACAAATGGTTTATGATCGGCTTCACTGCTTTTCTGGCAGGTCTGGCAGATTGCCAGGGAGGTAACGGAGGCGGAGGTAATGGCAGGACAGGCAAGGGTATCGACATTGGCGATATTGCTGAATTCCCTGCTACTGCATGGAATTGGTTTTTAGATCATAGCTGGTGGGCTACACTGATCGTTTTTGGCATATTCGTTATTTTTTTCCTGGCTTTACTTATTAACTGGTTAAGTTCCAGGGGAAAATTTATGTTCCTTGATAATGTCGTCCATAACCGGGCGTTGGTGAGCCAACCCTGGAGAGAATTTAAAAAACATGGAAATTCAGTTTTCCTTTGGCGGTTAGTTTTCGGATTAATCTGCCTGGCAATCTTTAGCTTTATGGTTTTCCTTTTCTTCTCCTTCATGATGAACCTTTACCTCGGTAATTATCCTCATTCTGCTAAAGTACCTGCTATTATCGGGATGGTCCTCCTGTTTCTTACATTCATGGTCTTATCAGGATACATCAGGTTATTCCTGTTTGATTTTGTAGTACCTATTATGTACAAGGAAAATATCACGGCTACAAAAGCATGGGGTAAATTCTTAACCCTGTTATCAAGACATTTTGGGTATTTTTTGGTTTATGGGCTATTTATTTTTCTCCTCACAATAATTGTAATCATTTTGATTATTACTGCGGGATTGATGACCTGCTGTATCGGATTCATTTTTCTAATCATTCCTTATATTGGCTCGGTAATCCTGCTTCCTGTTTCAGTTACATTCAGATCTTTAAGCCTTGAATTCCTGGAACAGTTCGGTCCTGATTATAAAATATTACCGGATATAGAAACTCTGAAAACCGGTGAAAGTTTTGAGAAGAGGAATAATTAAGAGGGAATGTGATGCGGTGTGGCAGTGAGGTGATGCGGGTTACGAGTTACGGGTTTCGAGTTATGAGGGGTGTCCCCCTTGAACTTTGAATTTTGAACCTTGAACTAGTTGAAAGGATGCAGTTTTAACCGGTTTTTAAAATTTGAAAAAGGATTTTGCGAGGAGCGAAGCGACGAAGCAATCTCCCGAAAACAACCAGAATACCAAATAAATATACTGTCACGAGCTTTACGAAAAGCCGGGAGAGATTGCTTCACTTCGTTCGCAAAATCCGTATACTTATTATGCTTAATAGGAGATACATGACAAACCTTGAAACTCTTGGAAGGTTGAATACTGAAGGATGATATAAAGCAAAATGCGAATAGCTTAACTTTTAACCGGAACTTCGAATTACAATTTTCATGAAATGGATATTACTTACCTCAAAATTTAGCCCTGCGGACCGTCGTATAAAGATATTTCTGGCTGCTGTTTTTTTGGGGGTAATTCTTTTTCCATTCCTTATCAGTCCTGCACCTGCCGCTATTATTACCTGTAAATTTCACCAGATTACCGGGCATAGCTGCCCTACCTGCGGAATGACCCGCTCATTGGTTGCTCTAACCCACTTTCACCTGAAGGGGGCTTTTCAATATCACCTTTTCGGACCTTTGGTATATATAATATTCCTGGTTTCTTTTATTGCTTTACTAACAGAAATAATAACAGGAAGGAAAATCGGGTTAGGAATAAAACCTTTTACAATTCGTATTGCTATTGGAATATTTTTTTCACTATGGATCATTTTCTGGATTGGCCGGTTGGTAAGTGAATTTACGATATAATGTCCTATCACCGGAGGAGTTGTGTTGCTGTGAGGCAGTGATGCAGTGTTGTAGTGAAAAAAAATGAACCGCAGAGGTCGCAAAGAAGTCGCAAAGTTCGCATAAGAATATTTGTTCTTTGCGTTCTTAGCCTGCCCCGTAAGGAAGAATGACTGTACTGGGGCGCATCCTTAGCGCACTTGGCGGTTAACTCTTTTAAAATTTAAGCCTTGGATAGCAGGAATTGTTTGCCTCTTTTCAACAGTATGATCAATATATCACTCTTCAAGAAAAGCAATATTCCGTTTTAGGCATGAGAACCCGGTTCTTTTTACCGCAGTGCCGGAAAATAATTCGTTATATCTCTTTTCATCCAGTTTATTCCAGTCATCCCGGTTCATTTCCAACATATCCTTACGGGGTATAAAATCAGGTTCACCGGTAAATTTTATTCCCTTATTCCAGGGACATATATCCTGACAGATATCACAGCCAAACGCCCAATTTCCCATTTTCCCTTTGAGGTTGTTATCAATTTCTCCTTTATTCTCAACGGTCTGATATGAGATACACCGGTTGGCATCTATAACCCGGTCGGCAATAATAGCACCGGTAGGACATGCACCAATACACTTTGTGCAATTACCACAATAATCTTTTGCAGGATTATCATACTCCAGATCAAAATCAATGATCAGTTCACCAATAAAAATAAATGAACCATATTTTCTGTTTATCAGGTTTGAATTTTTCCCGATCCATCCCAGACCACTCCGGGCAGCCCATGCTCTTTCCAGGACAGGAGCCGAATCAACGAAAAACCGTCCTGTTACAGTTTCATCAACCCCTTGGATAATTTCAAGCAGTTTTCTCAGTTTTTTCTTAATAACCTTGTGATAATCAATTCCGTAGGCATACTTTGAAATTTGCGGACTTTCTAAATCATTCTTAACTTCAGGCGGATAATAATTAAGAATAACAGAAATAACCGATCTGGCTCCGGGGACTAATTTCACAGGATCTGTTCTTTTATCAAAATAACTCTTCATGTAATTCATCCCCGCGTGCATATTATTATTCAGCCAGCCGGTAAGATGTGCGGCATCTTTATCAAGATAACCGGCAGGAGCAATACCACAATCCTGGAAGCCAAGTTTTATTGCCTCTGTTTTTATTAAAAAAGTGATCTCTGCCTTCCGGTTCATATTATCATTATTTACCTGAGAACTTCCATTATTCCAAAGAGTTGAAAGTTCAATGTTCAAAGTTCAAAGGAAAAGTAAAGAGAAAATTCTTCCACTCTTCCTCTTTATTTCCTCTATTCCAAAGAGTTAAAAGTTATAAAGTAAAAAGTAAGTGTTGAGCTTTATAAACTTTCAACTTCCCCCTGTAGAAATAGCTCCTTTGTCGCATTTCACAGGGCAGGCATTATTCCCACTATTCCATTATTCCATTATTCCACTATTCCATGGCATTTTATTATCCTACAAAAAGCCTAGTTCCAGCTTTGCCTCTTCAGACATCATGCTTTTATCCCACGGAGGATCAAAGGTTAGTGTAAGATCAACATCTTTGACTCCTTTAATGCTACCAACCATATTTCGCACATCGGCAATTAAATCATCTGCCATCGGACAGTTTGGGGCAGTCAATGTCATGGTTATCCGGGCAACTTTATTTTCATCAACCGTTATTTCATATATCAGTCCGAGATCATAAACATTTACAGGTATCTCCGGATCAAAAACAGTCTTGAGTGCTTTTAATATTTGAGCTTCCACCATCAGAAAACTATTTTCTTCAGCCATGATTTCAAAATTAATTCTTTATTTACTTTCAGAGGGTACTCAAAGTTGAAAGCTCATCTTTTCCTCTTCTCATCTTCATTCTATTAAAGTGTTACGGGTTACGTGTTGCGTGTTACGAGTTAAGTTTTGCATAATAAGCCAGTCCGTAAAGCTTCATCTGTTTTATCATCGCCAGCAGTCCGTTCGATCTGGTTGGTGACAGATTTTCTTTAAGCCCTATCCGGTCAATAAAATAGAGGTCTGCATCTTTTATCTCCTCCGGTTTCCGCCCCGACATTACTTTTACCAGCAAAGCAACTATACCTTTAGTAATAATCGCATCACTATCTGCAATGAACTTAACTTTCCCATTATCCAATTCAGCATGAAGCCATACTTTCGACTGGCATCCTTCGATAAGGTATTCATTATTCTTATACTTCGGGTTAAATGGTTCAAGCTGGTTACCCAATTCAATCAGGTAATTGTACTTATCCATCCACTCATCGAAAAGCTCAAAATCATCAATAATTTCGTCCTG
>JADFUQ010000078.1 GCA_015222065.1 Bacteroidota bacterium | reverse complement strand
CCCCTACGGTTTTAATTCGTGGTTTTGAATTTATGCATAATACTTTCACTGTTGATACCCTCCTCTGTCCCAATCGCAACAACCTTCCAATAATATAATGTATCCGGTTGTAAATTCTCGATAGTTTTATGGTGCTCAATGGTGGAGGGAGCAAAAGGTGAAGAAATGGTTCCCATTTCGCAGGATATATAAAAATTAACAGCAATAAAGCCAATAATCAGCAGTATTATTTTTTTTCTATGTCTCGAAATTGCGGCATAGACCAAAGGTCCCAAAAGAAGGTATAAAAAACTATATGATTTTTTCCATGGCGATTCTGTACTCTTGCTCATGATAGGTTCAGCACCAATAAAATTTGGATTAGTTGAATAATATAAATTATAATTATCTGCATTCCCATTCCAGGTAAAGTTAACTGATGACGGATTTACATGTTCTCCTTTAATGGGATATCTTAGTTTAATCTGATTAAAATACTCAGGTAATTTGTAATAATTTTCCCCCTTGGCCAGTTTTTCATTCAAATTAAAAATCAGGTGTTCATCATAACAGTAAAAATAATAAATGTAGAGATTGCCCTGAATTACATCATAGACGGTAGACAAACTTGTTGGAGATGATCCTTCCTGATGAACTGCATCGCAAATGATTCGAAACAAATCAGTAGATATTTCCTGCCTACCGGCCAGCATACTTTCTGCTGTTTTATATCGATAACAATTATACCATCTGGCGTTGAGTGTATCGGCGTTGGGGAAATTTGACATTGCCTGGTAATAGTTCTTCCTGCGAATAAAGACCACATCTTTTTCACCATACTCAACAATTACTGAGTTGCCATTATTATCAACAAATAAAGTATGTCCATTCCAGTATGGTGTAAAATATGTTGAGTATATCTCAATGGCTTCATCTACCGTCGTACATTCTTCTATGACCTTTACAGTAAGCTCATAAGGCCAGGTCGGTTTGTTGTCATGATTTTTTATATCATGCCGTTCAGGAAGGGCAGCCCCATCATACAGGGATGTGGAACCATACCACAGCCCCTGATCATTCATACCGGTTGTATAATAGAATCCCCCTCTGTCTTCAGAACCCAGGTAAATCCTGCCGTATTTCACATCAGAGGAAGGTAACACATGCATGATGACATTCAGGTTATCCGAGTCACCATTTCTTCCTGTTAAAACTTTACTCCCCTTCGCGGCCATGAATGCTGTAGAGGCCATAGTGGTCACATATACAGTTAATATAACCGCTGATATTATTGGAATAGATATATGTTTTCTCATTACTGTTTCTTTCAGGGGATTAAAATGAATAACCGGTTACAATTGAAATTGTCCTGTTCTTCAGGTCGATATCACCGGCACTTTGGTCGAAGTTGAATAAACCTTCATATAGTCTTACATCCATGACAAAACGCCAGATTTCAATTCCGGCTCCCAGAACAATACCAAAATCGATTGCCCGGATATCTTCGAGAACAGCGGTATCATTGACCGCCAAAATATTTATGCCAAATGCCGGTCCGAGAAATACAATCGGTCTGAGCATCTGTTCCGGTCGGAATGTCATTTTTGCCAATAAAGGAAATTCAAAATACATAAAGATATTGTTGAGATAAACGTCTCCGATTGTGTTGATCTTAGCTCCTTTTGTCGTGAATAATATTTCCTGTTGCAGCGAGAATTTTTGATTGAACTTATAGCCGAAAAATCCTCCTATTGCCAAACCTCCCTGGGAACTTACCCCCTTCCCGGGGATATCATTTCCGGCAAAAGTTGAAGAGTTATACCCTAATTTCATCCCGATACCGCTGAATTCACCGGCCAGTGATGCGGAAACAAACAGAAAGATTATAGTGGTAATAAGTGTCGTTTTTTTCATTTAATAATTCTCCGTCCATAAACTCAATTTCACGAACCTATTCATTCACTCATTAGGTACTGATCTTTTAACGCATAAATGTAATTTTTCCATACGCGGTCGAATCGGTCTTTGTTCACCGCTGGTTTTTTCATCATCATGGAACAGAGCCTCATCTGTCTTCCGGTACTGCTCGTTTTTGAATACATCTGAAGAGCAAACTTAGAAAAGTCCCTTACCATGAAATCAAAAATCTGATTGATAATATCATCCCCGATATTGTATATCTTCGCATTTTCAAGAATAAGCTGTCCGTAAACAACAAGAGTGAAGATTTCTCCTAGAGTGAGTAAAAAGTCAATATCTTCGCGCTGTGCTTTATTCGGTTTTGCAAGGAGGAGGAACAGTTTGAGTAATCTGGTCTGTTTTTTGAATATTTTCACATTGGGAAGGTCCACACTGTTATAGGCAATTTTGTAATTATGGAAGCGGATTTTACCCAGTCCACGGGTGGGTCCCTGATTAAAGAGAAAGTCGTCGTTTTTCGGTTCAGACTGTTTTGCTACCTCAGGAAATTTTGCCGGTTTGAAAAAGTAATTGGCAATAAATTTTACGATGAGAGCGACATTCACGTGAACTGTTCCTTCAAGTTTTGGTAACGCCCGAATATCCCTGGCAGCCATTTCGAAATAGGTGTCCTTTTCAAATCCTTTTGCGGCAATGACATCCCAGAGAAGGTTAATTACTTCCTCACCTTGTGTTGTTACCTTCATCTTGACGACGGGATTGTACAGTAGGTAACGCCTGTCATCCGGGGATGCTACACGCATATAATCTGCCGCCCTCAGGGCGAAAAGTTTCATGGCCACCAGGCGTGCATATGCATCGGTAAATATCTGCTTTACGTGGGGGAAATCTGTCACATACATGTTGTAGAGCCGGCGGTGTGCAGCGTGATTGATAGCTTCATAGAAGGAGTGCGTACAGATTCCGATGGACGCCCATCCCAGGTTGTACTTTCCAATATTAACGGTATTTAAAACAGCATCCCAGGCATCCTGACCTTTTGACAGGATATCCTCTTCCGTGATGGGATAGTCATTCAGAGCGTATTCAGCCACATAGCTTTGACTGGAAACGACATTTTTCACGCAGTCGTAATTATCGTGCAGATAATTGGCCACAAAAAACACATAGTCATCAGAATCAGCAATTTTTCCAAAGGTGGATACCATCTTAGCGATATTTCCATTACCGATGTAATACTTTGAACCGTTTGCTCTGTATGTGCCATCTTCCCGGGGGGTAAGCGACATCCCGGTAGAATAGATATCGGCTCCGTGGTCCCTTTCGGATAGACCAAAGGCGAACACCTCTCCTTCTTTAAGAAATTTAGCGGCCCTTTGCTTCAGACTATCGTTTTCTGTCATCCAGATGGGACCAAGACCGAGTATAGATACTTGCCAGGTATACCAGTATGCCAGTCCATAAAAGGCAAGGATTTCACTATAGTGGGCAATTCGCCAGGTATCCCAGCGGGCGTTTTTATTACCATCTTCAGAAGGAGTGAGAAGAGTCGCAAAAATTTCTTCTTTTTTCACAAATTCCAGAAAATCAGAATACCAGATTCTTTGATAATCGTCATCCTTGATTTTTTTCAGTCCATTGTTTTCGAAAAAGTCTATTGTTTTGCGGATGATCTCCTGAAAGCGCTTATCTGAATGCTCGATATCGTATTTTTTCGGATTAAGAAGAAGCATAGGATGATCCATTAGCCGACAATCAGCAGAGCCACGTAGGGTACGACATTGAAGACCAGATAGACAATTTTGAACAACCCGTGGAACGAGTATATGGCCACGTTGAAAGTTTCCCGGGGAATGGGGATCCATTTGCATTGTATGCGATACACTAAATCCTGGGCGAACAAAGAGAGCACTGTCCACAGAAAAAATATGCCGCCATTTATGATTGTGCACCACATGAAAAATGAGGTGAGTGTCTGAATATCCATGATGTTCCTCCTTTATTTTTCTAAATCTAACTATTTTTCTCCGGACTAATATCAGTGATATTTAAACTCATCTATTCATATCCCACCCGGGATAAAGCCCCTTGAAATTTGCCTCCGGTGGGTGGGCGACCGGCCCGGTCGCCCCTACATCTGCCTCGGGCCGGCAAATTTCAAAATGGCCGATCATATGTCAATATCCCCATACTTTGCCAAATTCTCTTCATACAATTCTTTATGTTTTGCCAGTATTTCCTGGAAGCGGGAATCGGAACGTAGATTATCAAACCACAGCAAATGGCTTAATTGCAGATATTTGGATCTCTGACTTTCGGGATAATCTGTCTTTTGAAGTTTTGTCATTAAAGATAAGGCATCATCTTTTTTATTTAATACAGAATATAATATTACTCTCTTCCATCCATCAAATCCAGTCTTTTCAAATAGACGGATAGCGTTCAAACTATCTCCCCGCATGGCAAGTAACAATGATTTGCAGTACTTTGGATAAGCTTCTTCCGGATATTCATTTTGGAAGTGGTTAAGTAATTTTTCAGCTTCATTTGTCCTCTTTAACATGACCAATAATTCCGTATAATAGTAAATAGTCCAATAGTCATTTGGTTCAATTTCTAAATTGGATTTATAGTCCTTTTCTGCTTTATCAAACTCTCCGATATTGGAGTAAACCCGACCTCTGGCAGCATAAGCCCATTGGCCCAAAGGATTCACTTCAATTGACCTGTTTAAATATGGAAATGAGTGATATGAAAGACCGGTAATTCTCAGAAGGATACCCATCTGTTGATTAGCACCGAAATGATTAGGATCGATGTGCAGTGCTTTTTTCAAGTATTCATATCTT
>JADFUQ010000531.1 GCA_015222065.1 Bacteroidota bacterium | reverse complement strand
TTAATATGGTTCTCTTATCAATACATAATGTACACTGCAATGATAATATTTCTTTTAGCTATTAATTATTATAAGAAATACAGGGAAAAAGAGACACAAGCCATGGAATTACAAAAATTATTGGTTGAAACTCAGCTTAATTCATTAAAAATGCAGTTACATCCACATTTTTTATTCAATACTTTAAATACAATAAGTATGTTGGTCAGGATGGATAAAAAAGAAAATGCTATAAAAATAATTAGCAGGCTGGGGGATATGCTGCGGCAGGTACTACTATCACGCGACGATCAAACAGTTTCTTTAGAACAGGAAATTCAATTAATTGAAAAATATTTAAGTATTGAAGCAGTAAGGTTTGAAGAAACGCTTTTATATACTTTTAAACTCAATGAAAATACTCTCGGTTTGCAAATTCCTGATATGTTTTTACAACCGATAGTTGAGAACAGCATTAAACACGGGATGAAAAATCTTGATAAACCTATGCATATCGAAATTAATTCAGGTATTGAAGATGATAAACTTATGGTTGTTGTTATTGACAACGGGCAAGGTTTTGATACATCCGATGATAGTTTTATTAATAAAGGAATAGGTTTGAAAAATACTATTGAGCGTTGTGAGAAAATATTTGGGAAAAATTGTGTAAAAATTGATAGTTCAAAAGGAATTGGAACAAAGATTACATTTATATTCCCGATTGTAACAAAAAAGAATAATGGATAAAATACGTTGTATAATTGTTGATGATGAAAAGATTGCCCGCGAGGGAGTTTCTCTTCTTTTAGCCAATAATAGTGATTTTGAATTGATTGATACTTGTGCTAATGGTAAGCAGGCAATTGAAAGTATTATCCATTACGAACCAGACCTGGTTTTTCTTGATATCCAAATGCCGGATTTAAACGGGTTTGAAGTGTTAACTGCCTTGCCTTCCAGGTTAAAACCAATGACCGTTTTTATTACAGCATACGATCAGTATGCAATTAAAGCATTTGAAGCATGCGCATTCGATTATTTATTAAAACCTTTTGACGATGAGCGTTTTTTCGATGTTTTAAAAAGAATAAAAAAACAAATATTATTAGTTGAATCAGGTAATTATTCTCAAAACATAAAAGAATTGATTAAACAATTTTCAAAAACTTCTGAAAAAACAGAAAAATATTATCAGAAAATTACAAACCGGATCATGGTAAAACGTGAAGGCGGAGTTACATTTATTGATACTAAAGATATAATTTGTATTGAAGCATCTGATTATTACTTAAAAATCATTACCAGTATTGATGAACATGTAATGAGAAAATCTCTGAATTCAATGGAAGAAAAGTTGAACAGAGATCAGTTTATCCGAATTCACCGAAGCACAATTGTAAATATTGATTATATTCAATCTATTGAACGATATACTCCTAATGAACACCTCGTAATTATGAAGAATGGGAATAAGTATCGCCTAAGTAAAGCTGGTCGTAAAATATTAAAAGATAGTTTTTTCTATAAGTAGTCATCCAAATACAATTATTTCTCACTACCATTTTTAGTTTAAATTTCAAAAAACGATTTTGAACTTTGTTTCTTCCCTCGTTTGGTGTAGCATTTACTATGTCCTTTAATTTCGATGGTTTGGGTCGGTGTTATGAGAACTTTTTCTTTATCATCTAATAGAGATAAAATAATTTGCAGTTTACTGCAATATATAGGCTACTTACTGCAAATGGTTGGAGACTTTATTGATTATAATACATATTTGTTTGAAACTTAAATAAAATGAATGGTTGAATTATACGGTAAATATTATTGCATCTTTTTCCAATAAAAGCGTTCGACCTTATGAATCAGGTCGATTTTGTAAATCGTTTTTAGTAAAATTGGTGTTTTAGGAATTATAAGATTCTAAAATAAGGAGAACCTTCTATGAGAAGTATATTATTTTTTTCATTTCTAATACATTCAACTTTAGGATCAGGGCTTGTAAAAGGACTTTCCGAAGCCTCAGAACACTCCAAACTATTTCCGGAAATCAAGGGATGGAAAATATCGGGAGAAATAAAGGTATACACGCCTGAAACACTCTATGAATATATCAACGGTGCAGCGGAACTCTACCTGAGTTACGATTTTCAGGAATTGCAGGTTGCAAAATACCTTAATGAGAAAAATGCTTCTATCATTGTCGAAATTTATCGTCATAAAACACCTGTTTATGCCTTTGGAATCTACAGTCAGGAACGGCCAATTGTAGGTGATTTTTTGAAGATCGGTGCTCAAGGTTATTTTGAGGAACCAATTCTCAACTTTTTGGTTGGGAACACTTATGTAAAGATAAATAGTTACAGTGTTGGCGGTAAAGCAAGTGAGGTTTTACAGACTTTTGCTAATAAAGTAGTTGAAAATATAGACGGCGAAGGGGCATTTCCAAAGATCCTTACCTGTTTTCCGGATGAAGGTAAAAAACAGAATTCTGAAAGATTCTTTGCAAAAAACTTTTTAGGGCATGGATTTTTGCATTCTGCTTTTACTGCTGATTACATCATTAAAAACTCTACATTCCGGCTTTTTATCATTCAAGGAGCAAATTCAAAAGATTGTGAGGAAATGCTCAAACAATATGTGCAATTGACAGGATCCGCTCAAGAAGATTTGAAAGAAGATCGTTATACACTTTCAGATCCTTATCATGGAGACGTTGCCCTTTCCTGGAAAGGAAAATACATCTGGGGCGTCTTGAATCTCGATGAAGAGAATCTTCGCATAAAATATCTTAGGCGGATGGAGGAGCTTTTAAGGATACGTGAGTATTTCTAATAATTATTTATTTCCTGACCAGTGGATCAGTTGAATAAAATTATAACTATAAACAAAAAAAATCATGGATAAAATTAGCAGAAGAGAGTTTGTCATCAAAGGCACTACCGTTACCTTAGGCGCCGGAATTATGTTAAAATCAGGTCTGAGTTTTAACTATAGCCCGTTAAATAAAAGTAAAGTGGTTGAGGTGTTTCACCCGGAAGCCGTAGCTGAAAACCGCGTGGTTGATCAAGCTATCGTACAGGATATGCTGGGGCAGGGACTTGAATCCCTGACCGGGAAAAAAGGAAATCCACTTGCAACGCTTATTGATCCAAACGATACAGTGGGACTAAAGATTAATTGCCTGGGCCGGCCTATGCTGTATACACACCATGAACTAATAAATGCCATGATAACGGAACTCAAAGAGATTGGGGTAAAAGAGAATAACATTATCGTCTGGGACCGCTACGGTTTTCATATGACCGATTGCGGCTTTACCATGAATGATACAGCCACCGGTATACGCTATTTTGCAACACAAACGCATAATGACGAAATGTCTCATTTTGACCCGGAGTATATCTATAAATCAGAATTTGATAATCCTGAACGCAGGGATAAAAACGGAATTATTTGTCGGTTCTCCAACATCTTCACTAAGCAATGCGACAAGATCATCAATATGGCAATACTGAAAGATCACGGATTAGCAGGAGTTACACTATGTCTTAAGAACATATCCTATGGTATTTGTAACAACAACGGCCGGTTCCACGGACCAGATCATATAAGCACATTTATAACCGATATTTATTCACTACCCGAAGTAAGGGAAAAGATTGTGCTCAACATTATTGATGGTCTCGAAGCATGTTTTGAAAACGGACCTGTACCCCGCACCTCAAATGTGCTTTTTACGCCTAAAACCTTGTGGTTAGGCACAGACCCTGTTGCCCTTGACACATTAGGGCTAGAAGTAATTGAAACCAAACGCGAAAAAAAAGGATATCCTGCTTTAAAAGAAATACGACCTACCATAGATCATATAGAAATGGCTGCCGGGGCAGGACTGGGAAAACACAAAAAAGAGGAGATAGAGGTGGTTAAAATTGATATGACCGCGTAATTTTTGAACATTATTTATTTTTTATCGGACACTAACAATGTTTTTATTCAAGCAAAAACAGATTATTCTTATTTGCCTGGGGCTTTTCCTCATCAGCGAAATATCATTTGGACAAGACCGGGAACAATATCTCCTGTCTCGTATAAACGGTTCTGTTACACTTGACGGTTTGAGTAACGAACCAGCCTGGGAGGGCATTGAACCCCTTCCTGTAATTGAGCATGCACCTGATTTCGGAAACGAACCTTCAGAACGAACAGAAATTTTTGTGGCTTATGATGATGATTTTCTCTATGTTGCAGGACGGCTCTATGATCAAGAGCCATCCAAAATACAGGAAAACTCCAAGCAACGGGATTCAGGGGATCCGAGCAGTGAGTGGTTTGGCATTGTAATCGATTCATTTAACGACAAAGAGAATGCTTTAGCTTTTTTCACAACACCGGCCGGTCTGCGTTGGGATGCCGCTGTTTTTAATGACGCCCAGCAAAATCCTGGCACAACTTCGCCTCCATTAAACTTCAGTTGGAATACATTCTGGGATGTGGCTACAGTTCTTAACGGGGAGGGATGGTTTGCAGAAATGCGCATTCCTTTTTCCAGCCTCCGCTTTCAGGACAACAATGGCAGGGTTGTAATGGGTATCATATGCAGGAGAAAGATAGCCCGCAAGAATGAATCTGTTATTTTTCCCGCGATCCCGCCGGATTGGGGATTTTGGAGTAAGTTTAAAGTTTCTCAAGCACAAGAAGTTGTGTTTGAAAATATTTACAGCCATAAACCTCTTTACATTGCTCCTTATGTGCTTGGTGGATTTGGTCGCTATCACGAACTTAACGAAGAAGAAACAGCCTATAAACGCTTTGATGATTTTGAGCATGAGCTTGGATTAGATGTTAAGTATGGACTTACAAATAACCTCACGCTCGATATAACCCTGAATACCGATTTTGCCCAGGTTGAAGCCGATGAACAACAGGTTAACCTTACGCGTTTTTCACTGTTCTTTCCTGAAAAAAGGCTGTTTTTCCAGGAACGCTCCAGTAATTTCGATTTCAGCTTTGGCGGACCCAATCGTCTTTTCTACAGCCGCCGTATTGGTCTTCATGAAGGGAAACCCGTCAGAATCTATGGAGGAGCACGTTTGGTAGGCAGGGTCGGGCCCTGGGATGTAGGGGCTTTCAATATGCAAACAGCTTCAATTGAGGAGCTTCCCTCGGAAAATTTTGGGGTATACCGCCTACGCCGGCAAGTCTTTAATCCGTATTCTTATGTTGGAAGTATTGTTACAACAAGGATAGGTACAGATGGCAGCTACAATACAGCTTATGGACTGGATGGGATTTTCCGCCTTTTCAGAAACGACTATCTTACACTCAAATGGGCTCAGACTTTCGAAACAGAACAAGAAAATAATCCTTTTTCACTTAATCCTTCCCGGCTGTGTGTGAATTGGGAACGGCGAACAATTAAAGGGTTAGGCTATAATTCAATTTTTTCTTATTCTGGTCCCGACTACAATCCGGGGATAGGTTTTGAAATACGAGGAAATTTTACCTGTTTCTATAATGAATTGTGGTATGGATGGTTTCCGGAAGAGAAATCTGCAATTTTCCGCCATAAAGTATTTTTAGATGAACTCCTGGTTTTATGTAATACCGATGGAGCCACTGAAACTGCTTATCTCGGCCCGGGATATGAATTTGAAACCAAGTCAGGGTATGAGGGCAGAATTATGACTGATTTGTCCTATGAAAATGTTCCTGAACCTTTTTCGTTCTCAGATGATGCCGAAGTGCCGGAGGGTAAGTACTTTTACTATGGGCTGAAAGGGGAATTCAACACTCCATCGAGCAAACCTATTTATACAAAAGTCAACCTTGATGCCGGTTCATTCTATGATGGTAGGCGCATTACGCTTGGTTTATCTCCACGTTGGAACACCTCCTCCTCCCTTGAACTTGGCGGTTCCTACCAGTTTAACCGGGTTACCTTTCCTGACCGTGATCAGCATTTTACCGCCCACATAGGTGGATTACGTATTTTGTATATGCTGAACACCAGGTTCTCAGCTACCGCGTTTATCCAGTATAACAGCGCTGTCGATGCAGTTATTACAAATATCCGGCTTCGTTACAACCCACGTGAAGGCAATGACCTTTATCTTGTTTACAACGAAGGGCTTAATACCAACCGGTATTATGGGGAAGATCCTGTTCTCCCTTTTACCGACAACCGAACAATTATGCTGAAATATACTTATACATTTACACTTTGAGAAATATATTAATAATTAGCCTTTTTACAAATAAGATAAAAACTTAAATATCTAACTGATATTCATTATATTAGTATAATGGATAGTTTCAGCTAATAATAAAATCCCTACTCCCGATAATCCTTTTCCAGCCATACGGTCCAGATAGACTTATCTTTTTGACATTTCTGAATTCTAATTTTAATTAATGTCAATTTATTAAGTATCTTTATATACAAACGAAAAAAATGGAATTAACAATTCATCCTATAGCACTGGGCGTTACAAATTGTTATATTATACGGCACGAAGGAATGATCCTTATTGACTCCGGAGTACCCAAAAAAGTCGGAAGTTTTAAGAAAGCACTTGATAAACTAAACATATCTGCTGATGAAATTCAGTTGATATTAATTACTCATGCTCATTGGGATCATATTGGTTCTGCTAAAGAGATTAAAGAATTAACCGGGGCAAAACTAGCTTTACATTATAATGAAAAGGAATGGCTTGAAAAATCCGCTATTCATATACCGCCAGGAGTTACGAGATGGGGTTGTACTTTTTCGAAAATCATGTCACTTCTTACAAAAAATATGAAAATCAAATCTGCCAGAGTAGATATTACCCTGACGGATAATGATTTTCCACTGGCAGATTGGGGAATACCAGGTAAAATTATTTATACTCCCGGTCATTCACCCGGATCAGTTAGTTTGTTACTTGATTCAGGAGATGCATTTGTTGGCGACCTGGCAATGAATGCCTTTCCTATGAGGTTTAGTCCGGGTTTGCCAATTTTTGCTGATAGTCTGAAAATCGTTAAAGAAAGCTGGAAGCTTCTGCTTAACAGGGGGGCGAAGGTGGTCTATCCTGCACATGGGAAGCCATTTTCAACTGAAGTTATAAAAAAAATATTATCTCAAAACAAATAACTTTATACCTGAATCTATGACGTTTAGCGAAAAAACTACAATTGGCAGTACAAACCTTAAAGTTGGAAGGCTCGGTATTGCCTCAAGCTATCGTGCTCCTGCCGAAGCTTATGAGGAGGCATTTGAGAAGGGGTGTAATTATTTTACATTGGGCAGCTTTATACGAGGCAGTTCATCGGAAATGAAAAAAGCAATAATAAACATTCTGAAAAAGAACGCAAGGGAAAGTCTTGTTATCTCAATGATCAGCTATGCGCATAACGCCTGGCTAACGGAATATTACCTGAAGAAAAGGCTTAAGGAATTGTATATCGATTATGCAGATGTTCTATTGCTTGGTCACTTCTCAAAACGGCCCCGGCAAAGTGTCATTAATGGCGCATTAAAGTTGAAAAAACAAGGTTTAGCGAGGTACATCGGCATTAGCAGCCACAGCAGGAAACTTATCCCGGAGCTACATAAAGCGGGTATATTCGACCTGTACCACATCCGGTATAATGCTGCAAACAGTAGGGCAGAAACCGATATCTTCCCTCACCTCCCTGAAAACAATAAGCCGGGAATAATCTCTTTTACAGCTACCCGCTGGGGTCAACTTCTTAAGGAAAAGAAAATGCCTGATAACCAGCCCCCACTGAGTGCAGTTGACTGTTACAGATTTGTATTGTCAAACCCATCAGTTGATATATGTATGTCAGGTGCCAGGTCGTTAGAACAGATGAAAAATAATCTGGCAACCCTGAATTCAGGACCACTTAGCGACGAGGAAATGTCAAGAATAAGGAAGATAGGCGATTATGTGTATAATAAATAGGCCGGGGTATTATTCAATATTCTGAAAATGCTTTTCAGTGAAAAAGAAGCAGAACTGGTTTCCCTGTTGCCCATCAAGCCATTCACAGCAGAAAAAGCCAGCATGAACTGGAAAATGGATCTGGCAGATACTTACAAGCAAACAGGTTAAATCTCGTTACCTGGAGAAGTTGATCAGCCGGATGAAATATTAATTACATGAAATTATGAAACAAATTGCAGTAAGTGTTTGAAATACCAGCCAAATAATACTATTTTAGATAACGGAATACTTTTAAAACTTAAACGATAAATACTATGAAAAAAAGCTTGTTTCTTATTGCATTTGCCTTGATATCTATACTTGCTGTATCGACAATACCGGCAAGTTGTATTGATATTAATGACACTAAATTTTTAAGTCAGCCGGCCATCAATGGATTACATATTGCATTTGTTTATGCCGGTGATCTTTGGACAGCCGATCTTGATGGAAAAAATGTTCGGCGCATAACCTCAGATGATGGAATAGAATCCAATCCGGTTTTCTCGCCTAACGGAAAACTAATTGCATTTAGTGCTCAATATGATGGCAACACTGATGTTTATTTTGTCCCGGTGGAAGGCGGCATTCCGAAACGTCTCACCTGGCATCCCGGTTCCGACATTGTTCGTGGATTCACGACTGATGGATCTGCTGTTCTTTTTGTTTCTCCACGTAACGTTTTCACCAATCGATACAGAAAACTTTTCACAACACCAATTAAAGGTGGCTTCCCGGAATCTTTGAAAATCCCTTATGCCTATAAAGCAGCATATTCACCGGATGGTAAAAGACTGGCTTACAATCCTCTTTATGAAAGTTTTCGCCAATGGAAAAACTATAGGGGTGGAACTACCTCAACAATATGGCTTTATACATTTAATGATTTTTCAACAGTTAAAATCCCACAACCGGAAGACCGTTGCAATGACATTGATCCAATGTGGATCGGAGATAAAATCTATTTTCTATCAGACAGGAATGGAGAGTTTAATCTGTTTAATTATGACATTGTTTCCAAAGAGATAAAACAACTCACCCAATTTACTGATTTTCCCATTCTAAACGCTTCAGCAGGAGATAATAAGATAATTTTTGAACAAGCCGGACATCTGCACATTTTTGATCTTTTACATAACCAGAATAAAAAATTAACTATTGGGGTTGCTACTGATCTAATGGAGATCCGTCCTCGTTATGTCAAAGGATCGCGTTATGTCCGGAGCGCTTCAATTTCACCATCCGGCGCAAGGGCTGTTTTTAATTTCCGTGGCGAGATTATCACTGTACCTGCAGAAAAAGGTGATCCTCGAAATTTAACAAACACAACAGGAACTCATGAACGAAATCCTGTCTGGTCTCCGGATGGGAAAACAATTGCCTTTTTTTCTGACGAATCCGGAGAATACAAACTTCATATAGTTCATCAGGATGGAAAGGGTGTGATAAAAAAATTCGAAATAAATGGCTCAGGTTTTTACAGTAATCCTGACTGGTCGCCGGATAGTAAAAAACTAACATTTACAGATAATGCCAGAAATCTATACTGGATAGATATTGATGAAGGAAATATAAAGATAATTGCATCTGAACATATTTACAACCCGGGTGCATTCGGTGATATCCGCGGTTCCTGGTCACCCGATTCGAAATGGATTGCCTACACACTAAATACCGCTGCATATATAGAAAAAGTTTATCTATACTCCATTGAGGAGGATAAATCTTATCCTATCACAGATGGATTAAGTGATGTCTGTGAACCGGTATTTGATAAAAGCGGGAAATATATCTACTTTTTTGGATCAACTGATGCCGGACCGGTCAAACATTGGTTCGCATTATCAAGTTCAGATATGAAAATGACCCGTTCAATCTATTTAGCAACATTACAAAAAGATGTTTTGTCACCACTTGCAAAAGAAAGTGATGAGGAAGAAGGTATTGAAAAAAAAGAAAATAATGGAAAAAATGGAAAATCAGGAAAAGAAAAATCCGAGAAAACAAATAATATTATTGAAGAGGATATTTCAATCGATTTTGAAGGATTGAACAATCGTATTATTTCTCTACCGGTAGAAGAAGGGAACTTATTTAGCCTCCAGGTCAGTGATGAAGGTAAGGTTTATTATCTTGAAGCACCTCCGACTGCAGGAGGACCTTATGCAAGTGGAACAAAGCTGCACATGTACGACCTCAATAAGAGAGAAGATAAAGTCGTCTTATCTGATGTGAATTCTTATCAAATCTCACATAATAAAAAGAAAATCCTCTACAATACGGAACAAACCTGGAAAATAGTACCGGCTTCCGATACGATAGAACCAGGTAAAGGAAATCTTAAAATTAATGATATCCAGGTTCTTATTGATCCAAAAAGTGAGTGGAAACAGATTTTTCATGAGGCGTGGAGAATCAACCGCGATTATTTCTATGCAACAAACATGCATGGCGCTGACTGGAAAGAGATGCGTGAAAAATATAGTGTCTTTCTACCTCATTTATCCTGCCGCAGTGATTTAAACCGTTTGATACAATGGATGTGCAGCGAACTGTCTGTTGGACATCACCGTGTTGGTGGCGGAGATTACTATTACAACCCTGAGCGTATTCCTGGCGGACTGTTAGGAGCCGATTATATCATCAACAATGAGAGATATCAATTTAAGAAAGTATATGGCGGGCTAAACTGGAATCCGGAACTTCGTTCCCCGTTGACTGAACCGGGAGTGAATGTGAAGGAAGGAGAATATCTGCTTGCTGTTAATGAGAAAGAACTGTTTTCTTCGGCAAACATTTTCAGTATGTTTGAAAATAATTCAGGAAAGATTGTCGAAATAACGGTAGGACCCAATCCAAACCTTAATGATAGCCGTATCGTTAAAGTTGTTCCCATACCAAATGAAAGTGCTATCCGGAATCGTGACTGGGTTGAAAGCAATATTGAAAAGGTAAATAAAGCAACCGGTGGACGTGTGGCTTATGTTTATGTTCCTAATACCTCAACTCTTGGACATGCATATTTCAAACGCTACTTCTTTCCACAAGTACACAAAGATGCAATCATTATTGATGAGCGATTTAATGGTGGAGGATCTGTAGCAGATTATTACATAGATATTCTAAATCGTCCATTTATTTGCAACTGGAATATGCGATATGGTACAGATGCAAAAACACCAAGTGCATCCATTCAGGGTCCAAAAGTTATGTTAATCGATGAAACAGCCGGTTCAGGCGGCGATTTACTACCATGGATGTTTCGTAAACTCAATATGGGTAAACTTATCGGAAAACGAACATGGGGAGGTCTGGTAGGAATGTTAGGATTTCCGGTTCTTATGGATGGAGGATATGTTACGGCACCTAATCTTGCAATCTGGACAGAGGACGGCTGGGTAGTTGAAAATGTGGGTGTTCCACCCGATATTGAGGTAGAACAATTACCGGCTGAGGTCATTGCCGGTCATGATCCTCAACTGGAAAAAGCTATCGAGGTCATCCTGAATGAGCTAAAAATGAATCCTCC
>JADFUQ010000530.1 GCA_015222065.1 Bacteroidota bacterium | reverse complement strand
TCTTCCGGAGTTGAGGTTATACATCTTGGTCATAACCGTTCAGTTAATGAGATTGTTGAGTGTGCAATCCAGGAAGATGCACAGGCAGTAGCAGTTACTTCATACCAGGGAGGACATATGGAGTTTTTTACTTATATGCGTGATCTCCTGGATGAAAAAGGGGGGAAGCATGTGAAGATTTTTGGTGGTGGTGGTGGTGTGATCCTGCCGGTGGAGATTAAGAAATTGCAGGAATATGGCATTAGCCGCGTTTATTCTCCTGATGATGGTCGCAGAATGGGGTTGCAGGGAATGGTAAATGATTTGTTAAAAGCTGCAGATTTCCCCGCCGGAAAAATTACTGATATTAAAACCGTGGAAATTCTTAATAGGGACTACCTTTCAATTGCACGATTAATATCAATAACTGAAAATTCAATAACAAAGGCTAAACCTCTGATTAATAAAATTTCAAAAGGATCTGAGCATAAGGCACCGCCGGTATTGGGTATTGCCGGAACGGGCGGAGCCGGAAAATCATCCCTTATTGATGAATTAGTCAGGCGATTCATTAATGATTTTCCGAAAAAGACCCTTGCTGTCATTTCGGTGGACCCTTCACACAGGAAAACAGGTGGAGCACTGCTTGGTGACAGGATCCGTATGAATGCCATCCATTCTCCAAATATTTATATGCGTTCCCTGGCAACAAGGCAATCAAACATCTCACTTTCAAAACATCTGAAAGAAATACTGAGCGTTGTAAAACTGGCGGGTTTTGATCTTGTTATTCTGGAAACTTCAGGAATAGGACAATCTGATACCGGCATTGTGGATTTTGGGGATGTCCTGCTATATGTTATGACCCCTGATTATGGGGCAGCTTCGCAGCTCGAAAAAATAGGAATGCTTGATTTTGCCGACCTGGTGGCCTTAAATAAGTATGATAAACGGGGAGGGGAAGATGCACTTCGCGATGTAAAAAAGCAGTACCAGCGTAATAATCAGTTGTTCGATGAGGATACCGAAAAAATGCCGGTTATAGGAACTATTGCATCACAGTTTAATAACCAGGGAGTTAATGAATTATACCTGCGGATAATTAAGCTTCTGAATAGTGTTATGGGTGATAACAAATTCAGGATATCACATAAAAAATTGCCTGAATCACAACAGAGACAATTAATTATCCCTGCCAGGAGAGAGAGGTATTTGTCGGAAATTGCAGATACTATAAGAAATTATAATACGGATGTGGAAAAACAATCGGCTATAGCATCACGATTACAGAGTCTGAAATGTTCTGTCTCTTTACTTAAAGAAAATGAGAAACCAAATGATGCTGTAATTACAGAATTGGACAAAGTATATAAAAGAGAGGTAAAGCTGCTTGATAAGAAGAACCTTGAGACCCTCGAAAACTGGGACAAAAAGGTTAGAATTTATAAGAAAAAGAAATTTATATACAAGGTACGTGGAAAAGAGATTAAGATTGATGCTTACACAAAATCACTTTCGGGATTAGAAATTCCTAAAGTTTCTTTACCCGCTTTTAAATCATGGGGTGATATTTTGAAGTGGAATCTGAAAGAGAATGTTCCCGGTGAATTCCCTTTTGCTTCCGGTGTTTTTTCTTTTAAAAGGGAACAGGAAGATCCAACCAGGATGTTTGCCGGTGAGGGTGGTCCGGAAAGGACCAATAAAAGATTTCATTACCTGTCTGAAGGGATGCCCGCGAAACGACTTTCGACAGCTTTCGATTCTGTTACTCTTTACGGTGCCGATCCTGATAAACGTCGTGATATTTATGGGAAAATTGGTAATTCAGGTGTTTCAATTGCTTGTCTGGATGATGCGAAGAAACTCTATTCGGGGTTTAATCTTAGCGATCCAAAAACTTCTGTCTCAATGACGATTAACGGTCCGGCTCCAATAATGGTTGCATATTTTATGAATGTGGCTATTGACCAGCAGTGTGAATTGTATATCAGGGAGAACGGCCTGGTAAAGGATATAGAAAAAAAGAAAGAAGAAATTTTCAGAAAACAGAGGCGAAACGCACCGGAATACTTGGGTGAACTTCCTGAGCATAGTGACGGACTGGGTTTAATGTTACTAGGAGTATCCGGTGACCAGGTTCTTCCTGCTGAAATATATAAAAGAATAAAACAGGAAACGATTTCTGTTATCAGGGGTACAGTACAAGCCGATATATTAAAAGAGGATCAGGCTCAGAATACCTGTATCTTTTCAACAGAATTTGCACTGAAGTTAATGGGCGATATACAGGAATATTTTATTAAAAATAATGTTCGTAATTTCTATTCAGTTTCCATTTCAGGATATCATATAGCTGAAGCAGGTGCTAATCCTATTTCACAACTGGCATTTACACTGGCTAATGGTTTTACTTTTGTTGAGTATTATATTTCACGTGGATTGGAGGTTGATAAGTTTGCACCAAATCTTTCCTTTTTCTTTTCAAATGGCCTCGATCCGGAATACACTGTGATAGGAAGAGTGGCAAGAATTATCTGGGCTAAAGCTATGAAATTTAAGTATGGTGCAAATATCCGTTCACAGAAACTGAAGTATCATATTCAGACTTCAGGCAGGTCGCTACATGCCCAGGAAATTGAATTTAATGATATCAGGACAACCCTTCAGGCTCTGAGTGCAATTTATGATAATTGCAATTCGTTGCATACCAATGCATATGATGAAGCCATTACCACCCCTACTGAAGAATCTGTTCGAAGGGCACTGGCAATACAATTAATAATCAATCATGAATTTGGACTGGCAAAGAACCAGAATTCCCTGCAGGGATCATTCATTATAGACGAACTAACCGAACTTGTTGAGGAGGCAGTACTTGCTGAATTTGACCGGATTACTGACAGGGGAGGTGTCCTTGGTGCTATGGAAACGATGTATCAGAGAAGTAAGATACAGTCAGAATCACATTATTACGAGAGTTTGAAACATAGTGGTGAATTGCCAATAATGGGTGTTAATACCTTTCTGTCATCAGACAATTCACCTACAATTGTGCCTTATCTGGTAACCCGGTCAACAAAAGAAGAGAAAAAGAGACAAGTTGAATTGATACATGAACTTCACGGAGTTAATAAAGCAAAATCTGTAAGCCTGCTTAATAAATTAAAAAGAGCGGTAAACCTTAATCAAAACACCTTCCCTGGTATTTTTGAAGCCGCGAAATATTGTTCCATTGGACATATATCACAGGCGCTTTATGAGGTAGGGGGAGAATATCGGAGAAATATGTGATTTTCATTGAATATTACTAATTTTGGAAAGATAATGGAATGATGGAAGATTGGGAAGAAAAAGAAGAGGAAAAGAGGAGAAGAGGAGAGATGAGAAATTATTGACTTGCGTTTACCCGTAACTCGTAACCCGTAACCCGTAACCCGTAACCAGTAACACCTTGATGTAAAGAAAAAAGTAAATAGCTTAGGATAAACTGATAACATTTAACATATAACTGATAACATTTAATACTTTACTTATGTCAAATTTGAATGTAAATCTTGCATCAACGCTGGTTTTAACAATTAACCCGCGAATTCATTATACTCAGTTTG
>JADFUQ010000529.1 GCA_015222065.1 Bacteroidota bacterium | reverse complement strand
TTTACTACTTACTTCCTCTTCACTCTCTTCTCTTCTTCGCCCCCTCTCTCAGTCGCCCCTTCGCTCTTTCGCCTCTTCGCTCTTTCGCCCAGTCGCCTCTTCGCTCTTTCGCCTCTTCACTCCCTCTCTTCATTCTTCACCTTTTCCCCTCTTCTTTGCGTCTCTGCGTCTTTGCGTCTTTGCGATTCGTTTTTTTTCACTGCAACACTGCATCACAACCTTAAAACACTGCTTTTGCAATATCATGAATGCTTTCCGCTTTACCCAGGGTAAAATAGTGCACTACAGGAACACCAAATTCAATTAATTCGCGACTTTGTGCAATAGCCCACTCAATGCCAACCTGTTTAACTACCTCTGGAGTTTTACATTTCAAAACCTCCTTTACCAGAGCTTCCGGAAGATCAATACTAAAGGTCTTTGGTAAATAGTTAAGGTGATTCTTTGTGCCCAGTGGTTTGATACCCGGTATTATAGGCACATTAATTCCCCTGTTTCTGCATTGTCTGACAAATTCAAAGAAATTATTATTATCAAAAAACATCTGGGTAACTATAAAATCAGCCCCTGCTTCAATCTTTTTCTTCAGGAAATAAAAGTCAGAATCCCTGTTAGGTGATTCAGGGTGCTTTTCCGGATATCCGGCTACTCCCACCGAAAAATTTGTAGCAGTCAAATTTCCCAGATCCTCATCCAGATACCTCCCATGATTTAAATCTATAACCTGTTTCACTAAACCTAACGCATTCGGGTGTCCATCAGGTTCAGGAATGAAATGTTTCTGCTCCGGTGCCGGATCACCCCTGACTACCAGCAAGTTATCAATCCCAAGAAAATGAAGATCAATCAGTGCATATTCAGTCTCTTCCCTGGTAAAACCGCCACAAATCATATGAGGAACCATCTTTACTTTATACTTGTATTTAATTGCAGCCGATATCGCCACGGTACCCGGTCGTTTCCGGATCGTCTTTTTTTCAAGTAAATGATCCTTCCGCTTTTTATAAACAACCTCTTCCTGATGGTAAGTAACATTTACATATAAAGGATTGAATTCCATCAACGGATCAATGGTCTGATATATGCTTTCTATACTGTTACCCTTCAGCGGAGGTAATAACTCGAATGAAAATAATGTTTTTTTTGTGTTCTTTAGTATGTCAATGATCTTTTCAGTCATAATGTTTGTATAAATTGTTACGAGTTACGGGTTACGGGTTACGGGTTACGGGTTACGGGTTACGAGTTACGAGTTACGGGTTACGAGTTACGAGTTACGAGTTAAGGTCTTTGAACTTTGATCTCTCAGTCGCTCTTTCGCCTCTTCTCTTCATCTCTCAGTCGCTCTTTCGCCCAGTCGCCTCTTCGCCCCCTCTACTTTCTTTCTTCCTGCTTCTCACTCCTTCCCTAAACTTCCGGTCAGCCATCGTACTATTTCCGTCTTTGATCTTCCTTTCCTCCGGGCATAATCCAGCACCTGTTCTTCCGGTATTTTTCCTACATCAAAATAAGATGCCTTTGGGTGCGCAAAGATTAGTCCACTTACCGATGCAGCCGGATCCATCATAAAACTATCTGTAAGAGTTATCCCAACATTTTTTCCCACATTCAATAGATTAAAAATTTTATCTTTTTCAGAATGATCCGGGCAGGATGAGTATCCATACGCGGGACGAATACCCTGATCTTTACTAAATCCCCAAAATTCATTTCTTACCCGCTGATGCAGACGCTCTGTTAACGCTTCAGCCAACCTGTCAGCCAGAGTTTTAAGCAATAAAATTTGATAATCATCGTTCTGCTTTCCAAACCCGGCAATCCATTTATCCACTCCAAATCCTGCTGATACCGCAAAAACGCCAATGTAGTCAGGTATCCCTGATTCTAATGGGGCAATATAATCTGCCAGGGAGCGGTTATCTCCGGTACCGGTTTTTTCTGATTGCGACCGAAGCATATTGAAAACCGTTAATACCCGGTTTCTTTTTTCATCAGCATAAACTTCAATATCATCACCTCTTGCATTTGCAGGAAAAATACCAAGTATAGCCCGGGCTTCGAGTATCTCCTCGCGGATAATACGATCAAGAAATTTCTGAGCATCTTTATATAATTTTCGGCTTTCCTTTCCCCTTTCAGGATGATTCAGTATCTCCGGGAATTTCCCCTTAAGTTCCCAGGCATGAAAAAAATATGTCCAGTTAATATAGGGTTTGATCTCTTCGAGTGAATATTTATTAAACAGGCGAATCCCGGGTTTTTTTGGAGTATATATCTCTTTTTCAGACCAACTGATCCGAAATTTTTTATCCCGTGCATCTCTTAGGCTAATATATTTTTGTTGAATGTTTTGTCTTATCTCTCTTAACCGGGCATAATCTGCACGAACATTCTCCAGAAAACCGGTTCTTTTTGTTTTTGAAATCAATTTATTTACAATCTCTGCGCTGCGTGAAGCATCTTTCACATGTATTACTCCTGCAGAATATTCAGGATCAAGTTTAACTGCTGTATGCATCTTTGAAGTAGTTGCACCACCTACTAACAATGGAATATTTAAACCTGCTCTTTCAAGCTCCTTTGCCAGATGAACCATCTCAACCAATGATGGGGTAATTAACCCGCTGACACCTATAATATCCATTTGGTTTTTCTCTGCTTCTTCAATAATACTCTCAACAGTTTTCATCACACCGATATCGAGCACTTCATAGTTATTACAACCCAGGACAACCCCCACAATATTCTTTCCAATATCATGTACATCTCCTTTCACAGTGGCTAAAAGGATCTTCCCTGATTTATTCAATCCCTTTGCTTTTCCCGGTTTATCAAATATTATAAATGGCTCAAGTAATTCTGTAGCCATTTTCATAACACGGGCACTTTTAACCACCTGTGGCAGGAACATTTTCCCTGATCCAAAAAGATCTCCTACACGGTTAATCCCGTGCATTAAAGGACCCTCAATAATATCAATTGCTGAGGGATACTGTTTTAGGGCTTCTTCTACATCATCTTTTATGTATTCAGTAATACCATGAATCAGAGCATAGATCAATCGCTCTTCGGTTGGCTCTTCTCTCCATACTTCTTTTGCCTTTTCTGCATGATCTGTCTTTTTAATTTTTCCTGCAAATTCAATAAGTCTTTCGGTAGCATCAGGGCGCCGGTTTAATATAAGATCCTCTACCCGCTCCAACAGATCTGCCGGAATTTCATCATATATCGTAAGCGTTCCTGCATTTACAATCCCCATATCAAGACCGGCTTTAACAGCATGATAAAGAAAAGCAGAATGCATAGCTTCCCTGATAGTTTGATTGCCTCTGAAACTGAATGATAAATTGCTTATTCCTCCACTCACTTTAGAATGGGGAAGATTCCCTTTAATCCAACGGGTAGCCCTGATAAAATCAACAGCATAATTATTATGCTCCTCAATACCTGTTCCTATTGTAAGAACATTGGGATCGAAAATGATATCTTCGGGAGGAAATGCTACCTGTTTTGTTAAGATTTCATAAGCGCGGCGGCATATTTCTATCTTATCTTCAAAATTAGAAGCTTGTCCCTTTTCATCAAATGCCATCACCACCACAGTTGCCCCATAATTTCTGATTATTTGTGCCTGATCCTTAAATACCTTCTCCCCTTCTTTCAGACTGATTGAATTTACTACCCCTTTCCCCTGAAGATTCTTTAACCCTGTCTCAATTACTGACCATTCAGATGAATCGATCATAACCGGGATTCTGCCTATTTCAGGTTCGGTTGCAATTAACCGGAGGAATTTTTCCATTGCTTTTTCAGAATCCAGTAAAGCCTCATCCATATTTATATCCAGTATCTGTGCCCCCCCGTTTACCTGCTGTTTCGCTACTGAGAGAGCTTCTTCGTATTTCTCTTCACGTATTAATCCGGCAAATTTCTTTGATCCGGAAACATTAGTCCGTTCACCTATACTCATAAAATTGCTCCCCGGGAAAACTGTCAATGGCTCAAGTCCGCTTAAATTCAGATTGTGTGATAATTGGGGGGGGATTCTTTTTTCGGATTTTTCTGCCAGCTTTGCAAACTCTTTAATATGTTCCGGAGTAGTACCGCAACAACCACCAATAATATTTACTAATTTATGTTCAAGAAATCCCTTTATATGTGATGCCATTGCTTTTGGAGATTCATCATATTCCCCAAACTGGTTTGGAAACCCGGCATTGGGATAAACACTTACATACCACGGGGCTTTTGCAGATAATTCTTCAACATATGGTTTCAGTTCCTTTGCCCCCATAGAACAGTTCAGCCCTATACTCAGAAGGTTAGCATGTGAAACAGAAGCTATAAATGCTTCAGGTGTTTGTCCTGTAAGTGTGCGGCCGCTGGAATCTGAAATAGTTACCGAAACTATTACCGGTATATCAATTTGTTTCTCAATCTGCAACTGCCGGATAGCGTATAATGCTGCTTTGGCATTAAGCGTATCAAAAACCGTTTCAACCAACAACAAGTCAACACCTCCTTCAATCAAACCAATTGCCTGCTCACCGTAAACCTTCACAAAATCATCGAAAGTTACATCCCTGTACCCGGGATCTTCTACCCGGGATGAGAGAGAAGCTGTTTTATTTGTCGGACCTATTGATCCTGCTACAAACCGGGGTTTGTTATGATTCTTCATGGTATATTCCGAAGCACAGGAA
>JADFUQ010000077.1 GCA_015222065.1 Bacteroidota bacterium | reverse complement strand
TTTAGAGATGAAATCCCGCGTAACAGGTGGGCATCAACATAGATATCATGTAAAGCACGGGTGCCTTCCTGGATATGAAAAAAGTTGTTTTCCAGGTATTCGATCGCTTTATCATACTTCTTGTTCAATACCAGCACCAGTATTTCCCGTGTCAGGGCATCTTCTCTTTTGGATACATGTTTATGATGATCAGTTAAAATAGAAAGCCTTTTTTTAATGGGAGTATTATTTCTTTCGTACAACAAATCCAGTTCGTAGTAATATTTTGGTTGAACAGGATTGTATCTGATAGCAGTTTCATATACATTGATTGCTTTGCTGATATTTTTATCATGATAGATATATCCCCACCCGAGATTGCGATGTGCAATTGCCAGAGATTTTTCCAAACCAACTGCCTTTTCCCAGTTTTTTATAGCTTTTCCGGGTTGCTTATCGTACAGAATATTACCGAGGTAATAATAAGCCCTGGCATCCATTGAATCATTTTTTAAAACCTCATTCAATACTTTTATTGTCTCAGGACGGTAAGGAAAACAATAATCCGTTGATAATTTCCGGGCTTTGAAAAAGGATGTTTCTGCGCGGTCCTTTCTGTTTTGCTTCAGGTTAAGGTAACCTAAATAATAGTGGATTAACGGATAGTTTTTCAATTGTTCATTATCTGAATTAATAGCTCTTTCAAGCACTTCAGAAGCTTCTTCAAAGAAGCCGCAATTCATATAGTCTATTGCCAGTTCAAGATAATAATCAGGATAATTCCTCATGATAGAGGTTAATTCAGCCAATTCTTTATCCGCTTCTTTTTGCCTGTCTGTATGTTTTTTTATCAGATAACGTTCGTTTCTTACCCAATGATCCAGAACATCTATATCTAAAACTTCCTCTACTATCTTACCTGCTTTTTCATATTTTCCAAGCTTTCTCAGAATGGCTGATTTCAAATTCAGAGCTTTGACGTTCTTGCTATTAGTTGTTAATGAGTGGTTTACATGTTCCATGGCTACAGTATAATTTTTCCTGATGGAAGCTATTTGTGCCAGATTATAATGAGCTGCAGCATAGTAGGCATAATCCCATGTAGCCCTGTAAAGTGTATCATAAGCTGACTTGTATTTGCCTTGTGTTTGTAGCACCAGGCCTAAATGATATAGTGCCTCACAATTTCGCGGTCTTGTATAATCCTTTGTCAGGCGGTTAATTGCTGTTCTGAAATGCATTTTTGCCTTTTCATACATTGCCCGCTGCTTATAATCTATTCCCATCTGAATATTACACCTTATATCATTGGGATCTCTACTCAATGCTTCACGAAAATAATCGAGTGCATTCAATCGTGCATTATGAAATTGTTTTATTCGCAGACCCGTTAAGAAAAGTTCTTCATTGGTTTCAATTTCATCCGGTGACTGTGGCTGTTTTACTTCAGGAGGCAAATCAGGATTATATTCCTTATTATCAGGTTTGTATGAAATTAGTTCTTCATTTTCAGCCGTATATAACGATGCTTTGATATCTGTTTCACTAATATTTTCCGGGAGTTTTATATTTTTATTAAAAGGTTTATCCGGAGCAATATTTATAGTTTCTGTGAACAGTTGATAGTTTTTTATATCAAGTGCGACCTTTGCATTGTAATATTCACCGGTTGTATTAAAAGCAACAAAAACAGTGTCCGGCGAAGTTAGTGACATGTTAATAGCAGCTTGTTGATTAGCGTTTTTAACTCCTCTTGTTTTTTGCAGTGGATACCAATACTGTTTAACCTGTTTGTATTCGTAGGGTTTAATCCAGCTGTAATCGGGCTGGTTGTCGGAATAAGCTCCTGTCATTAGTTCCGCGTAAGGAGTGTCATTATCAGTGAGCACTTTAGTATCCCACATTGAACCCCGCTGACCGGGACCCCATTCCCACAATTTGGCACCTGTAGCAATATAAGGATTAGCTACATGCATAGTTCCGGCATTTTTGTTATGATCATATCCTGCCAGGAAACCATCTTTCAGATCAAAAGCAAAAAATGAAACAGGATCAGGATGATTTTTCCACCATGAAGCGTCGATGTTATTCATGTAATAATCATAACCACGGTATACTTCCCTTGTTACCGGCCAGTGAGAAAAACTGTTTTTTGCATGAAAGGTTGCATATTTCACCGAAGGAGGAAAAATTATCTGGTATTCCTTGTTTGCATGGGTGGCTACATTTGCCCAATAAAGAAAAGAATTCACATTCTCTGTGCGGTTAAACATATTAACATTAACTTCAATAAATGATTTTTCCGGATACAGGGTTAATCCAATTGTCCATTTCATACGGTGTCTCGGCTCAATTTCACCAATCCATATTGTCTTACTTCCATCTTTATTTTCTGATAGTGTATAATCAACCGGCAGGAATGTTGAAGCCCTGTGATGATGAAATACACACCATTCGATACCACCCGATATCCAGGCTCCAAGCATGCCGATATTAGATGGTTTAATAACATGCTGCCGGTAAAACATTTCATAATCGTTTGTTTTATCGGTAGCATAGAACAATTTTCCACCAATTTCAGGCAAAACACATAACTTAATGTACTTGTTTTCAAGGTAAAGCGCGGTATAAGTTTTATCCTGTTTTATATTGGAAAAGTTATCCATAAGTGGATAGGGATAAATAACCCTGCTCGCTCCCTGGTACGACTGGTTTCTGAAAAACATTGGATTCA
>JADFUQ010000528.1 GCA_015222065.1 Bacteroidota bacterium | reverse complement strand
GAGACAGCAAGCCTTTCGCTGTGGATGCACAGGGAAATCGGCTACCGCTGAAAGCTCTTCCAGGAAACAATTAACGAGAACCATGTTTCTTATCATGGCAATACTAAAACTTGCAGCAAAATATTATGAACAAACAGGAGATTATCAAGGAAGTTACACTTTTAACGCCCTTTCGTAGATTAAAATACAAAACAATATATCATGAAAAAAATAGAGATTACGAATACAGATCAGACAGTTAATAGCAACAAGCATTCCAGACGAAGTTTTATTAAAACGGCGGCTGTAGGCGGATTAAGTGTTGGATTTCTGTTTAATGTGGATAAAGTAGTCTGTGCAACTCAGAAAGTCAATAAAAGTTCTCGTCAAATGAAATTAAAGAATAATCGCAATCTGTATAACGGAGATTTCGGCGTGTTCTTCTGGAATTCGGAGATGTGGCAGCCCGAAGGCGGTCCTTACTCTGCGAAGGCCATCCATCGTTTTGTGGATCTTTTGGCCGATAGCGGAGTGGACACCTTTCTGATCAATCCCAATTCTCAGGTGGCCTGGTATCCCAGCAAAGCCATTCCTACTGTGCTTGATCACTACGTAAGAGACGATTCCAGTATTGGCTTAGCGGACGTTTGGTGGACTACCAACTTGCTGAATCCGGCGCTTGATTTAAAAGAAGCTGATGTGGACTGTTTGGCCGAGGCCATCGGTCGGTGTCGCGAACGTGGGATCAGTCCGTGGATCTCCGTTCGTATGAACGACCCTCACCTGGGTCACCCCTACCTGCGAAGCCCTCTGTACCAGGACGGACAATTGAACTACGAGCGTCAGGATGTCCGCGATTACTATTTCTCACTAATACGCGAAGTGGTCGAGGAGTATGGTTCCGAAGGGCTTGAACTGGATTGGCTGCGGAGCTGTACTTGCTGTCCGTCACCCGCTTCTCAGCAGAATGTGGATATGATGACCTCCTGGTTTTCCGACATCCGCGTACTCACTGAGGCCAAGGCGAAGCGAACCGGTCGGCGCTTTCCGCTCGGTATGAGGATTCCGGGCGATTACAAAAGAATACGCGAAATTGGGATTGACGTAGAAGTCCTTGTCAGGAACGGACTGCTAGACTTTATTTGTCCGACGCATGTTATGAATACCTCGTGGGCTATGCCCTACGACCGGTTGCGGGCCGAATTCGGCGAGGACATCACAATCTACGGCGTGACGGAGTTGATGCTCAATGAGTTGATGGTATATTCAAAAGAACTCGACAAAACTACTGCGCCCTACGTATGTGCCAGTGCACCGGCCTTGCGAGGCAATGCGGCTGGCAAGCTTGTACTTGGTGCGGATGGCATTCAGCAGTATAACTTTTTTGTGGCCGATCAGACCCGCAAATTCCACAACATACCTGGCTTGAGGGGCCAGTACGCCGCATTGCGTAATATCTATGATCTCGAGAGCCTGCGTGGTCAACCAAAGCACTATTCGATCAGCACGGAACTGGGTGTATGGTATGGTGAATTTGACTTGCCCAGACCGCTGCCGGTTACACTCGATCCCGATGGTCAACACGCCTTCGCCTTGCCGATGTGTGCAGAACCCACGGATCGAGGGCTGGAACTGATTGTTCAGATCGTTGTGGAGAAGAAGAACCCCCTTCCCAAAATCGGGATCAGCTTCAATGATGAAGCCCCTGGTTCCGATGCCAACGCAACGGATGAATTACTGTTCCCCAACGGGCCATCCAGGCATCACCTTTCCAAATATCAAGCGTACAATTATCGCTTCGATGTTAATAAGATCCTCGAGGGGTGGAACGAATTAGTCGTTTTTAATAAGGGTGAAGAATCGTTTAAGGTTATGTGCATCGATCTGGCGGTTAAAAATATGTAAAACGAAAGGATATGATAAAATGAAACAGGAAAAACATGTATCTGGTCATGTTGAACAATATCGAACTGTTCATCTCAGCAAGATCATTGATCCTGCCATAGAGAAAAGGGTCAAAGCAGTTATGTTGCTTCGAGATAAGTTCCTTCGCTTTGTCCAGGCAGGGGAAAAATCACTTTTGCTGGAAAGCTGCGATGGTACGGTTTCAATTCGAAAGTGGTTTAACAATATAACCGAATATTTAAAAAAAGGATAATGAGTAACAGTCATATTCTGATCAAAGTTTTTTTATGTGGGTTTTTAATTTCGACATTTTCAATTGTCAGGGCTCAAAACAAGCAGGATAGTACCTTCGATGAAACAATACAATTCATCGAAAACTCACATAACCTGAATTTGCCTGACTGGGGTCCATATACTAAAAGATATGTCGGCATTTCACACCTGCCCGGCGATAATGAAGGCATCCGCTTCGACCTGAGTGTGTTTCCCGGGTATTATCGCAGAAAAGTAGAAGTACCCAACGTATTTTATGAATCAGGTTATCACCCATGGGAGGTTTCTTCTGATCTTGGATATTTCAGCTTCAGGCACGAACTGGAATGGAAAGATAAGGTTTATACGGACATTTCATACTCAAAGATCAATGAAAATTCGAGACTCGTAAGGCTTGAGTGTGTAAATAACACTGATCTGGCGCAGGCAATCGTAGTGCATTTCATGGCTTCATTACACTTTCCTCCTATCAAAGAATATTCTCCTTATACCTATTTATACCCTGCAACAGTCGAATTACCTGAAAACGCTTTGTGGAAAGATGCTCTCGACTATGAAGACCTGCAACTTGCAAAAAAAGATCCAGGATATAATCTTCAGTACGATGGCAAGCTGCGGGGAGAAATCAGAGAAAATGGCTTTGTCAACGGCTCAGGAATAGGACGAGGGTTTGGTCGAAACGCCGGTGATTTTGTGACGTATCGGTTCTTATTAAAAAAAGATTTCGAGGATGCTATGATTGTGTTCCGGTTTAAAATGGAGGAAGAAGAAAGTTCATCTTTTGATATTATAGGTATTGAAACGAGCGAAGTAACTTTTATTGGGAATGGTGGTTTTAATACAATACAAGTTAATGCAGGCAGACTATTAGCGGGAGAACATGAATTACATCTGAAAGCAAAAGGCGGAAAACCGCTGCAACTCGATGGTTTTATTGTCGCTCCCTGTGGAAAAAAGGATGAGATCAGTTTCGAGAAGATTGAATGGAACCCGGTCCCACAAATTATTGATGGCCCGGTAGATAATAGTAAAATCCTGAAATATGAACAGGTTGATGATTACTATGGAATTATCTGGTTTCACAACCAGTACCAGTTTCGCCAGTTTTTCGCAAGAGATCTTGATATTATTCTTCGGACTACCATACACAGACATGGTACTATAATGTTTCCTGGTGAAGGGAAGGGTCATTTTACTAATGTATTTCTCCGGCCAATTTACTTATTGCCTCATTCAACAAAAGTTGTGTATGGAATTATATGCACCGGTTACTCAGAACATGACGTGTATGAGTTTCTCGATGAGTCAGTCTACGACGCTGAATTGTTTGAGAAAATATATAAAACACAGAAGACCAACATGGTTGATCTTAAATCTATTCCTGAAGGACAGAAATACCAGTTTAGCCAGGATAGGATGGCTGCGACACTGATGTCAAATATTGTTTACCCTGTTTATACACGGGGATCGTACATAAAACACTACGCACCTGGAAAATGGTGGGATTGTCTCTATACCTGGGATTCTGGATTTGTGGGCATTGGTTTATTACAGTTTGGCGAAAAAAATGCTATTGAAAACCTGAATACTTATCTTACAGAACCGGGAGGGCAATCTGCATTTATTCATCACGGCACACCTATCCCAACCCAGGCATATTTATTCTTCGAGATATGGAACAAAAGCCAGTCGAAAAAATTGTTGGAATATTTTTATCCCCGGATGAAGCAATATTATCAATTCCTTGCCGGTAATTCAGGTAGCTCCACTACAAGAAACCTAAAATCCAATCTGCTGCGTACCTGGGATTATTTTTACAATTCAGGTGGTTGGGACGATTATCCACCTCAGGTACATGTACACAAAGAAAAGATGGAAGCTTATACCACACCGGTTGCCAATACTGCTCACCAAATCAGGATGGCGAAGATATTAAAACTGGCAGCGCAGGAGCTTAATCTGGAAAAAGATGTTACAGCCTACGAAAAAGATATTGTAATGTTTGGCAATGCCTTGCAAAAATATTCATGGGATGAAAAAGATAAATATTTTGGTTTTGTCCTGCATGATAAGCATGGAATGCCAAAAGGGATTATGCGAACTGAAGAAGGAGAAAATTTTAACAAAGGATTGGGAGGTTGTTATCCCCTGCTTTCCGGTATCTGTACTGAAAG
>JADFUQ010000527.1 GCA_015222065.1 Bacteroidota bacterium | reverse complement strand
TTCTCTACGCCTGGAATGGTAATGAATATGTTTTTGTAAAAGACATAATGTGGCGTAGTGCCCTTGGTATGCCATTGGGGATTATGGGAGGGACTACTGCCTATGCTTTTGCCGATGCATCGGAAGAGTATTTAAAAATTCCGGGGGAATTGTTAATGCCCAAAAACGGTAAGTATTCGATCCAGATGACCGATGAGTTATGGGAGACGATCTATTTTGATGAGGTGCAATTGATTGTGCTGGACCACCCCGATTCTGTTGAGGTTTTTGTGGATGAACGGTTTTCACCACCACCCTATCCGGAATACCGCGTACACTCAGTAACAGAAAAGCGAATCCCTTTGTCGGCAAAGGATGGGAAAGGGAACGACCTGTTACCATTTATTACTAAAAAAGATAATAAATATATCTCTAATTTTAAGAAGGAACAGTACCAGGGAATTACTGAGATGAAGGATCTAATTCTGGATCCCGGGAAACTTTCCCGGACAAATAATCTGTATTTATTTCTGAATGGCTGGATATTTCCCACAGATGCCAGCATCAATGTAGCAATCTCGCAATCCGGCAAGACAAAGCTTGTACCCCTTCATTTGCAGGTCATTAATAAAGATGGCCAATGGGAAACCGTAATAGAGAATTTGGGTTTCCCGCCAGGGAAGGACAAAACGATCATTGCAAATCTTTCAGGGAAATTTATGTCAGAAGATCATCGTGTCCGTATCCGTACCAATATGGAGATCTATTGGGACTATATATTTTTTTCGGAAAGCCATTTCAAAGCTCCACTACATACCACCCGTTTGAGACCTGTAACAGCAGATCATCACTACCGTGGATTTTCACGCCTCTACAGAAAAGGAGGACGTTATGGTCCGCATTGGTTTGATTACGGCAATGTATCAACCAATCCGATATGGCGGGACTTGATCGGGAACTACACCCGTTACGGAAATGTACTGGAGTTGCTCTTGCATTCGGACGATAAGTATATTATTGCAAATGCCGGAGATGAAACTACGATTGAATTTGATGCTTCAAATATCAAAGATCTTCCATTGGGCTGGAAAAGGGACTTTCTCATTTTTAGTGTGGGCTGGGTGAAGGATGGAGATTTGAACACTGCCAAAGGTCAGTTTGTAAAGCCCCTGCCTTTCCATAATATGACAAAATATCCTTATGGAGAAGAAGAATCCTATCCCACAGATAAGGATCATCAGAAATATCTTAAAAAATACAATACAAGAGTAGTTACCAATGAAAAATACAGGCGTGCTATTTTAGATATTAAATGATCATTATCACCAACTACAAAAGGAGTTAGCAACAATTCAACAAATTATATCTAATTACTACTTTTATAACCTTAATAATTCATCCCTGAAATAAATCCAAGATTTATTGCAAAGTAATATTTCATTAATATAAAATTAGGTTAAAATATTTGTGTTTTAATTCGTTGAAATATCTATTTTTGAAGTTCGTATTCAAACATCCATGGAACCCTCATGTTTCATGCATTTTTTTATTGTAGCCGATAGTGCATGAGGGGTTCACAGGGTAAATTTGCGAAGCTATTTTCTTATTATTAAACAATCATTTTAAATAAGTATGAAAACCATTTTATTTTTTTTCCTGGTTTGGCTGGAACATCTCAGCATGTTTGGAAGCACATTCTTACAGGAGGGGGAAAAAGAAAAATTGTTCACCTTGCTTAAACCAGATCAAACAAATATTTATTTCAATAATGAATTGCATGAGACCAAAGAATATAATCCCCTTCTCTATTCCAATTTTTATGGTGGAGGAGGCGTGGGTATTGGTGATATAAATAACGATGGATTGGCGGATATTTATTTTGCAGGAAATCTGGTAGCTGACCGGCTTTATCTTAATAGGGGCAATATGGTTTTTGAAGATATCACTGAAAAGGCAGGCATTTTAAACAATGGTGAATGGTCATCAGGAGTGCTAATGGGTGATGTAAACAAAGATGGCTATCTGGATATTTATGTCACCAGGGAGCTATATGACTATAAACCGGAGTTAAGAAGAAATAAGTTATATATAAACAATGGTAACAATACATTTACTGAAAGTGCTGCTAAATATGGATTGGATGATAATGAAAGGACCCGGCATGCCACTTTTATTGATTATGACAAGGATGGTGATTTAGACTTGTATCTTCTCAATCAACCGCCAAACCCGGGAAATCTCTCTGAATATTACAATACAGAGCTTTTACTGGATAAATACAGCCAGAGATTGTATGAAAACCAAGGGGCAACATTTACGGATATCACAGAAAAGGCAGGTTTACTGAAGGCACATTTTCCTAATAGTGTTACGGCAAGTGATTTAAATGGGGATGGATGGACAGACCTTTATGTAGCCAGTGATTTTTGGACACCCGATTGTATCTACATAAATAACGGAGATGGCACATTTACAGACAAGGTGCATGAGTATGCCAGGCATATTACTTTTAGCAGCATGGGCATCGATGCCGGAGACATCAATAATGACGGATTACTGGATTTGATAATATTGGACATGGTGCCTGATGACTATTACAGACTCAAAACCAATATGGGAGGGCCCAGTATCCGGGCTTTTAG
>JADFUQ010000076.1 GCA_015222065.1 Bacteroidota bacterium | reverse complement strand
TCAAAAAGACGGCTGACCTGATCAATGAAAAGAAAATTGAGGGGATATCTTATATCAATGATGAGTCGGACCGCGAGGGAATGAGGATAGTTATTATCCTTAAAAGAGATGCTACATCAAATGTTGTACTGAATAAATTATTCAAATACACCCAGTTACAGAACTCGTTTAACGTAAATAACATTTCTCTTGTAAATGGTCGACCAAGATCATTGACATTAAAACAAATGATATCTTATTTTGTTAAACACCGCCACCGGGTTATTCTGAGGCGTACCAAATATGAACTTGAACAGGCAAAGAAGAGGGCTCATATCCTTGAGGGATTGCTGGTTGCACTTGACAATCTTGACGAGGTTATCAAACTTATAAGAGAATCGAAAACTCCCGATGAGGCAAAAACAGGTCTTATAAAGAATTTTGAACTGACAGAAATCCAGGCTAAAGCAATACTGGATATGAGACTGCACCGCCTTACCGGTCTCGAAAGAGAAAAGATCAGGGAGGAATATAAAAACCTGATGAATTTGATAGAGCATCTGAATGACATATTATCAAATGAAAGTCTTCAGATGAAAATTATCAGGGATGAGCTTTTTGAGATAAAAGAGAAATTCGGCGATGAACGCAAAACCGAGATTGTACCTAATGTTGAGGAGTTTGATCCGGAAGATTTTTATGCTGATGAAGATATGGTTATTACCATTTCCAGGCTTGGCTATATCAAACGTACGCCACTGGCTGAGTTCAGACGACAGGGGAGAGGCGGTATTGGTTCGAGGGGAGGGACTACCCGCGATGAAGATTTCCTGGAACATTTATACATCGCCTCCATGCATAATACAATGTTGTTTTTTTCAAAAAACGGTAAATGCTACTGGCTGAAAGTATACCAGATCCCCGAAGGGTCAAGAACGTCTAAAGGCAGGGCAATACAGAATATCTTAAACATTGAACCAAATGATTTTGTTAGGGCTTACATAAATGTACAAAAGCTTGATGACGAAGAATATATCAATAACAATTTTATAATCCTTGGTACCAAAAAGGGTGTAATAAAGAAAACAACACTCGAAGCATATTCCCGTCCGCGACAAAACGGAATAAATGCAATTAATATCAGGGAAGGAGATGAGTTACTTGAAGCTAAACTAACCAATGGGAATCATGAGATTATGATGGCAGTCAGATCAGGCAGAGCTATCCGTTTCCATGAAAGTAAAGTACGACCTATGGGCAGAACAGCTTCCGGAGTGAGAGGTATTACACTTGGTTCCGGAAACGATGAAGTGATTGGAATGGTCACTGTTGAGGAAGAGAAGGAAAACATACTGGTGGTTGCTGAAAAAGGTTACGGAAAACGCTCAAGAATAGGCGATTATAGAATCACTAACCGTGGCGGAAAAGGTGTTAAAACCCTGAATATAACTGAGAAAACGGGTAAATTAATTGCCATGAAAGGGGTCCTTGATACTGATGACCTGATGATTATAAACCGCTCGGGACTTGCAATCAGGGTTGCTGTTTCGGAGTTAAGAGTTATGGGCCGTACAACCCAGGGTGTCAGGTTAATAAACCTCAAAGAGGATGATTCGATCGCTGCCGTAGCTTATGTCAAGGTTAATAATGAGGATGAACCGGAAAATAATTCTGAATCTTCTGAATCTCCTGAAAATGAGGAGAAATAGAAAAAAATATTGTCACGTTTGTAAAATGGCAAGGTACTTGAAGGTAATTTAGTAAATGTAGTCATTCGAAAATGAAACAGATTTTACCAGTATTGCTTGTTTTACTCATATCTCTGGGTGGATGCTCGACAAAACGATTTGTAAGGCAAGCTGAACATCTTATTGATGATGGTAAACTGGAAGATGCCAGGGAGATGATTCAGTTGGCAACTGATTCAGCCGTTAATAATCAATGGGCAAAAACATATCTGGTTTATGGAAAACTGGCACAGACAGCAGCTACATCCAAGAAAAAGAAAGACCAGAATTTGTTTAAAAACCCGCTGCAACTTGCATATAAAAACTATATGAAAGCACTGGATATGGATGAAAAAGGAAAGCTGGATAATTCAGTAAGTCTTTTATTGCCTAAGTTATCGAATGACTTTGTTGATAAAGGAGTAAAAGCTTTTAAAGCTCGAAAATACAGTGAGGCAATGATCAGTTTTGAATATGTGAGTAAAATTGCTGAATATGATATTTTTAAAGGTTCGGTTGATACAGGCATAATATACAATGCAGGTCTGGCAGCATATAATGCAGAAATATATGAAAAAGCAGTAAAGTACTTTACTACATGTAAGGAAATGGATTATGGAGGGGTTAACCTGTATCTCTTATTGAAGAATACTTATGCTTCAATGAATGATTCAGCCAATGTATTGCAGGTTCTTATAGAAGCGTTTGAAAAATTTCCTGAAGAGAAGGAAGTACTGGTTCAACTGGTAAATTACTATATCTCTGCCGGTATGAATAATGAAACTCTTAATTTTCTGAAGATCGCTAAAGAAAAGGACCCTGATAATGCCACCTATTTCTTTGCTGAAGGTGTAATTTACGACAGGATAGGAAAGGTTAAAAATGCAAAGAATGCTTATCAGAGATCAATCGATCTTGATCCGGAGTTTTTTACTTCTCAATATAACCTGGGAGCACTAATTTATAACCAGGGAGTAATAATGGTTGAAGAAGCCAACAAAATACTTGATAACGAGAAATACACAGAAGCAAGAGAAGCTACTGATCTACAGTTTGCAGAGGCTTTACCATACCTCGAAAAGGCACATGAACTTAATAAAGGTGACATTGAAACGATGGAAACACTAAAATTGATATATTATATACTAAAAATGATGGATAAACATAGCCGGATTGATAGAGAATTACAGAATTTAAAACAAAAAATTTAATGGTTATTTAAAAAAAAAATAATAAAATTGTAGAAACTTAATACTTTTGAATTTAAAACCGAAAACAAAATGAAACGAATTATTCTTACTATTTTAACGAGTGTATTCCTGGTTCTTGGCATGACAGCTCAGAAGAAGTATGTCAAACAGGCTGAAAATCACATCGATCAGAATGAGCTGAAAGAAGCTAAAACAAAACTTGATATGGCCCTGCAGGATGAAAAAAGTAAAGTCTGGGGGAAAACATATCTTGTATATGGCAAACTGGCTCAGGCAACAGGGGTTTCAGAAAATGAAGAATTCAATAAGCTATTTGATAATCCTTTCAAAGTAGCTTATGAAAATTTTATGAAAGCCATTGAGATGGATGAGAGTATGAAGAATCCGGTTAATATGCAGCTACCGTTGTTATCAAATGCTGTAATAAATAAAGGCATCGGGGGATTCCAGGAAAAGGATTATCCTGCAGCGTTGGATGCATTTGAATTTGCTTTAGAAATAGGGGAGAATGATATCTTTGGTGGAGCTGATACAAGTATAATATATAATGCCGGTTTAGCTAGTTATAACGGCGAGATGTACGACAAAGCCATTAAGCATTTCAAAACATGCAAAGAATTAGGATATGGCGGTCCGGATCTGTATCTTCTTCTCAAGAATTGTTATTTGGAAAATGAGGATTCAACCAATGCTGCCATAGTTCTTCAGGAAGCGTTCGAAGCATATCCCGGAAATGAAATTATTCTGGTTCACCTGGTTAATTATTATCTCACATCAGGTAAAAATGAGCAGGCACTTGAATATCTTACGATTGCTAAGGAAAATGATCCTACAAATGCAACATTCTATCATGCGGAAGGTGTTTTATATGATAAAGCAGAGGAACCGGAGAAAGCAATGAAAGCATACCTGAAAGCAGCTGAACTTGATCCGGAATATTTTGATACACAATACAATATTGGGGCTCTTTTATTTAACAAAGGTGTTACGATGGTTGAAATAGCCAATGCAATAATGGATAATGAGGAGTATGAAAAAGCAAAAAAAGCTGCAGATGAACAATTTGCAAAAGCTTTACCTTACATGGAAAAAGCGCATGAACTAAATCCTGATGATATAGCAACAATGGAAACATTAAAAATTCTATATTATCGTATGCAGAAGATGGAAAAACATGAAGCAATAGTGAAGAAGCTTAGTGAAGCAAAAGGAACAGAATAGTTATAGATAAATAGAAAAAGGGGAGTGTTAAATATTTACTCCCCTTTATTTATATATTTGCTATTTAACATAATATATATTATATGACAAATGCACTATATTTCAATTATAACGTGAAATCAGTGTTTAGTGCTGCTAATTAACATAATTTCAGACTCAATGAGATAAATTCTTCAGGAGCTTATGCGAACTGAAGAATTATTGTCGAATTAGTCCCGACAACGAAGTTCGTCGGGATCTGATAACACTAAAATCTATATCGTACCTTTCACATTGATCACTTAACTCAACGAGACCTGGATATTTCAAATAACATTGACCAATGTGGTTTGTTTATTCGTTATGATTTAAGAATATCGATTAACGAATGCTGATTTTAGATTTGTGTCTTCATAAATCGCAAATCGTTAATCTCCGTCCGAACGGATGTTCATCCGGGCTGAGGTGTTCTATATTCATTATTCCGTTTAGTATTCCTGGACATTTTTTCATTCTATCCCTACGTGATGTTAAATATTTGTTAATTTTCTGAATCAGGCATTGAAATGCCTGGCTATTATCTTTCAGTCCGCCAGGCGGACGAAAAGAAAGCGTTTATTAATTTTAATAACCGTCTTCTATTATTATGTTAAATAGAAATCATCGAATTGAATCATATAGTATTGATAGTTAATCCTTTATGTGATTCAGGACTAATTATAATACCTCTAACTAGCTTAGTATCAGATAACTTCGTAAATCGTAAATCGTTAATCGATGTTCAATATTCCCTACTCCCCTACTTTTTTCCAATTACCCACTGTGCATTGCGGCGAACCTGGGATTCGGGATCTTTAAGTAGCTTCTTCATCATAGGATTAACCTTCTCTGATGGCATACGGCTTAGTCCAACGGCTGCTTCATTATAAACCAGCCAGCCTGGATCCCTGAGAGCTTCTACAAGCAAGGGAAAGGATTCCGGTACTTCACGATGCCCAAGGACAAATACTATTCGCCATCGGGTCTCTTCCAATGTTCCGGACTGTTTATAAAGGTTAACCAGCTTTTCGGGGATAAAATGGGTTGTTGATATCAGACTGTCCATTGCCAGATTTGCTGTTTTCCAGTCATCGGTCTGAACACCGTTAAGAAACCATGAGGTTGATTCACCAGGACGCAACCGGACAATGTTCAGAAGTGCTTGTTGCTTCACATATCCTTCAACTACCGGATAGATTTTCCGGTATGCAAGATATGCCAATGCAGTATCGCTGGTGCAAAGGATACCGGCTACATTCAACCGGAAGAATTCATCAGATTCTTCATTAAAAACCTCCCAAAGCTTTTTACTGGCAAACGAAATGTCGTGTCCTTTCAGTCCGTTGGTTACCTGGTTTCGGATTCCAGGATCTTCACTCCGGTCGGTAAGTATTTTCAGGGCAGGTTCTAT
>JADFUQ010000526.1 GCA_015222065.1 Bacteroidota bacterium | reverse complement strand
CCTGCAGAAAAAGCTAACTATGATATTGAAAAAGAAAAATATGCTGTCTCGATATTTTTCAAACATTATCCTGAAATTGCAAAGTGTCTTTCCTGCAATACTTGTACCAAGGCATGTCCCCAGGAACTGGAAGTAATGGATTATGTTCAGGCAGCTATCAAAGGTGATTTTGAGAAAGTTGCTGAAGAATCTTTTGACTGTATCCAATGTGGACTATGTGCAGTCAGGTGTCCTTCAGAGATTGTACAATACCACATAGCCCAATTAGGCAGGAGAATGTTTGGAAGATATGAAAACCCGGAACCAGAACATCTTAAGAGAAGGGTTAAAGAAATAGAAGATGGTAAATTCAATAAGGAAATGGATAAAATTATAAGTGCTGCAAAAAACGAACTCGAAAAATTATATGCTGAACGAGTAAGAGAATCAGACTAACAATAAGGAGAAAAAAAATGGCTGAAATGAAATTTATAAGAGGCTACCCGGAATATATGCGTGAGCTTATAAAAAAGGTAGAACAAACAAGGATGAAAAGGAAAGACTATACACCTCCGGCTTTAAGTAAAGAAGGAAGGGAGGAAGTACTTAAACTTCACCCCGATTTTGCTCCAGGTGGTAAAAGGAAAATATCAATTGGTCCGAATAAGGGCGAAATCGGTCCTACTGAAGTAGTAGATTTGCTTGAGGCTTATCCTCTTATCGAGAAAAAGGATGTAGATCTTTCCAGGGCAGATTATAGTCCGGAAATTCTGATAATAGGAGGAGGGCTTGCAGGAACAACAGCAGCTCTATGGGCAAACAACAGTGGTGTTGCTTCAAAAGATATCCTTCTTACAAATAAGTTAAGACATGGTGATGCCAACTCAATAATGGCTGAAGGAGGAACTCAGGCTGCGGATAGGTCCAATGATTCTTTAAAAAAACATTATATAGATACCATGGGAGGAGGTCACTTTGCCAACAAACCAGATGTGCTTAGAGCATTGGTGGAGGATGCTCCTTTTATAATGGACTGGCTTCTGAAATTAGGGGCAATAATCGACCGGGAAGATAATGGCGATTTTGTTGAGAAATGGGGAGGAGGCACATCAGTAAGGAGGCTGCATTCCTGCAGAGACTATACTGGTCTTGAGGAATTTAGAGTGATAAGAGATGAATTCCGAAGTAGAGAAATCCCTTGTATTGAACACTACCCTACGGTTGAACTATTAACAGATGGTGAAAATAGAGTTACCGGCACAATTCTCTGGAACATTGAAACAGGGGAGTATAAAATAGTAAGAGCTAAAGCTACTATCCTTGCCACAGGTGGTTTTGGGAGACTTCATATAAGAGGTTTTCCTACTACCAACCATTATGGCGCTACCTGTGATGGGATTGTTCTGGCATATCATGCAGGTGCAAAATTGAGAGACGTTGATACAGTACAGTATCATCCAACTGGCGCTGCCTATCCAATCCAGATAGTTGGTTATCTGCTTACTGAAAAGTTAAGGAGTACAGGAGCTCAGCCGGTAAATAAAGATGGAGAAGCATTTGTATTTCCCCTTGAACCAAGAGATGTTGAAGCATCCACATTTATAAGAGAATGTTACGTTAGGAACAAAGGGATCGTAACTCCTACAGGTCTGAGAGGTGTCTGGCTTGATACTCCTCTTATCGAAATCAAGAACGGAGAGGGATATATAGAAAAAGCCTTCCCCGGAATGAAAAGAATGTTTGACAGGTTTAATATCGATATAAGAAAGGATCCTGTGCTTGTATTTCCAACACTCCATTACCAGAATGGAGGGGTAGAAACAACCCCCTGGGGAAAAACAAGTCTTGAAGGTCTCTGGGTAGCAGGTGAGGTATCTGGTGGAGTACATGGCAAGAATAGACTTATGGGAAATTCAACCCTTGACACTATGGTATTTGGAAGGAGAGCAGGAATTTCTACAGCAGAATATATAAAATCGGGTAAAAGCGCCGGGAAATTAACCCTTGAACACACAAAAAAATATGTAAACCAACTTAAAGAGGCTGGAATAAAAACCAAGAGAAGAGCTCCTATACTTCTTCCGGAATACAGGGGTAAAGCAGCATTAGCCAGGATGATAGATATATTCTGATACTAAATAGAAAAATAATCTAATGATTTCTAATAAATATAGTATACTATTTCAATGAAATTCCAATCGCACAACGGATTATATTGAAATTAATATGCCAAATTTGAATGATTGTGTAATAAGTCTGAGGTTAAGTCCCGAAAATTAGTTCCCGGGGCACGGTTTGGCATTCATCGTAACCCGGCTCCCGTTTGGGCTAAAAATTATCAAGACACTCTTAATTCGAACTCAGATTAATCAATTTAATAAGGTTGTTTGCAGTTTTTTCTGCTTCGGCAGAAAAACCTTCACCGAATGAAATTATTTTTGGTTGGATGCCAAGTATCAGGACGGGCATTTTAAAAAGTGTAGAGATCCTGCTTAAAGAAATATTATGTGTGTGTAATGTAAAATCTTTTATTTGCCCGACTGGTAAAAGACTGTAATGCCCTGGTTCCTTTTTCAGATCAACACAATCGATAAGGACTAAAATATCAGGATTTAATTTGTTGATTTTTCCAATATAATTTTCGATACTGAGTTCAACGGTAAGTGAGGAAATATTTGCGGACGGTTTAATATTATTACTGATATAAACGCCTATTCCATCGTCTGACCTGAGGACATTACCAATGCCAACGAAAAGAACCTTGCCGGATTCTTTCTTCAGCAGTATATTTAAGTCAACGGACATTTAGAAAGAAGTTTTCACCAGGACTTTTCTCAGGCAGTTAGGGCAGATGATATTAAACATATCTTTTCGTTTCAACTCATCTCTGACCTCAACTGAGGTTTCTTCTTTGGTAGCAAGTTTCAGGGTTTCATTAAGTATATTTAAGTTAAGGATAGAGGAATAGGCTTTTGGTCCAAGTTTTTTATAAAGATATATGATATGTTCTTTAGTAGTGATAATGGCACCACAATTTTCGCAAAGGAGCAATTCTTTTTCCTGTGTTTCGATCAGTTCCTCCCTGTTGAAATTGGCAAGGTCATAGATTTTGTTAGATAATTTCACACCTTTATTGGTAATACAATGATCCTGACATTGACCACAAAAAATACAAAGACCATAATTTCGTTTTATAGTTCTCGTTTTGTTTTCCTTATCATCTGTGAAAGTTATGGCTCCGGAAGGACAGACATTAGCACAGGTTTCGCAGCCAACACAATTTGCATCATCCACTTCCGGTTTTCCCCGGAAATTTTCAGCAGGTGTATGAGGTTTTTTTGGAAATTTAGTGGTATATGCTGGTGTTACCAGGGAATAAATAGCTTCTTTTAATTCTCTTAATTTAGGATACTTCATTTCACTTCGTTTTTTTCATCTGTTTCAACTTGTTCCTTATAGTCGTCTTTTATTGGCTGATCACCTATTTTTACACCAAAAATATAAGATCCCCTTATAAGAGCGTGTGCTGCCACTGATGCTGAAAGGAATAACAAAGGAATTGTAATAACAGCTTTAATTCCTGCTTCGCTAAAACCAAAAAAGAATAACATACCAAGTAACATGCTGGATGTTCCTAATGTAACACATTTGGTTCCTGCCTGAAGCCGGTTATAAACATCTGGAAACCGGATTAGACCGATACATCCAAAAAGGTTAAATAACAAACCTATAAAAAGTAATATGACACCTATTATACTATTCATTTAATTTTCTTTTACTTAAATATTTAGCAAGAGTTAAAGTTCCTGCAAAACTTAATATGACCCATGCAATCCCAATATCTATCATAAACATTCTACCGGTAATAATGGCCAGGACAGCACATATTCCTACTACAAGAATTCCGAAAATATCAATTCCTACCATTCTGTCAGGGATAGTTGGACCTCTGGCTATTCTGTACAAGCAGAAAAAACACAATCCTATCTGGGCGTAAAGTATTATGTGTAATAAAGTATTCATTCGAAAATTCGTTTTAAATAATTTTCAAATCTACCGGAAATTTTTTTGCTGTAAACCTCCGGATCTGTACTATGGACGTAAATCCAATGTATATAGATAAAATCTTCAATTATATCAACTGTAATTGTGCCGGGTGTCATTGTGATTGATGCGGCGAGTATTGTTCGTCCGATACCGGTTTTTAAATTAAGCTTAACCTTAACAATACCAGGTTTTATCGGCATGGCAGGATGAATCACACGATATGCAACGTCGAAGTTTGCTTTAAGACATTCCCATAAAAATACAAAGGTGTAAACGATCAACCAGAAATATCTGTGAGGATGAAAAAATTTCTTTACATCGTTTACGAAATATTTGCCAAAGAACAGTATTGTTATCAGTGAGGCTACGGCTCCAGTTATTATATTGGCAACTGATAACTCAAAAGTCAAAAGTAACCAGAAAAGAAACAGTATCAGGAAAAACGTAATATACTTCATATTCAAATATCCTTTATTGCTGATGAATAATCCGTTGTGTTCATTAATATATCAACCACCGGGGTGAGCACGGTTTCACGCACACCAGGAAAAATTAAGAGGCTTAATCCCAGGCATAAGATAGCTAAAACTATCATTGAAAAACACATGGGGAAAGGTACTTCATTTATTTTTGGTTTTTCGGTGATTGATGATTTATTGAAAAAGGAAAATTTCTGAAATTTCATAAATGATGCAAGGGTAATAATGCTTACTATAACAGCCAGAAAAGCGACCAAATAAAATCTTCCTTTTATTGCTGCAATAATGATAAGCAGTTTGCTGAAGAATCCGTTAAACGGAGGAATTCCTGATATAGCCATGGATGCTCCAAGCGAGGTTGAATAAGTAACCGGCATATATGCGAAAAGCCCGCCTAATTCTTTCAGATTTCGTGTTCCTGTTTTATACTCTATTGCTCCTGCGTTCAGAAACAAAAGACTTTTAAATACAGCATGATTGATCAGATGGAATAAACCACCGGTTATCGCCAGTGCAGCAACTGATTTATTCCCATTATTTACCAGGATCATCATACCTATTCCAACTCCAATGATCACATAACCCATCTGGCTAATGCTATGATAAGCAAGCAGTCTTTTGATATCCCACTGCCCTACTGCCAGGAAAACTCCAAGCACCATAGACAGGGATCCGAGAATAATAAAAACAAGTGATATTTCATGATTAATAATGAACATGTTGAAAAAAAGTCGTATAATACAATATATTCCAATTGCTTTTATCAACACTCCTGATAACATTGCAGAAATGGGTGAAGGGGCGGAAGAATGAGCATCGGGCAGCCATGCATGGAAAGGAATCATTGCTGCTTTTAATCCGAATCCTGCAATGAGAATTATTTGGGTAAACAACAAGAATGAACGATCATTTGAATATTTAAGAATATCCGAAACATCAGCAATATTTAATGTTTTTGTTTTCCAGTAAATTAATCCTATTCCAAAAAGGATAAGCAACGAAGCAATTCCTCCCAGTACCTGGTATTTGAACGAGGCTTCCAGTTCATGCTTCTCCACTCCAAAAGCCACGAGGGCATAAGATGCAATAACAGCAATCTCGAGAAAAACAAAAAGATTAAATAAATCACCTGTCATAACAACTCCATTCATGCCTCCAACCATTAAGCATAACAGGGTATAAAAATTATTTTCAGCAGTAAATCTTCTGATATAGGAAATAGCATAAAAAGCTGAGAAGAAGCCAATAAGGTTAATAATGGAAAGCATAAAAATGGTTAAACCATCAATAACAAAGTATATGGCAATCGGGACTCCGTTAACCGGTTCCCATCCTCCGATCTTATATGAATAAACCTCAGTGTTTCCGTCGAACAGGAAAAATAAGGAAAGAACAGTCAGGAAAAGGAATACAACAGAAGTAATGGTTTTTTGAAACCCTTTAATAAGTTTCCCGATCACAGGGATCAAAAAAGCTGCTGCCAAAGGTAAAATTACAAATAGAGTAATGAGCCAACTCATCTTATTATCCTTTTAGATTACTGATTTTTCTTATATCAAAAGTGCCATACTTCTTATAAATTTTGATAGCAATAGCCAGTAGCATGGAATTAGCTGCAAGTGCGATTACAATAGCTGTGAGCACCATTGCCTGGGGCAGGGGATCCACATAAACGGGATTTGTAATATTTTTACTAATAATAGGAGCAATTCCTCCTTCAATATAGCCTATTAATACCAGAAAGAGGAAAGTACTGAATTCCATAAACGAAAGACCTATAAAAATTTTAATTATATTCTTTCGGGTCAGAACCCCGTAAAGTCCAACTAAAAAAAGTACAAAACACAGAATAAATAAGGTCATTTTGAGATCTCTTCTTTATAAATTATAAAAGCTAAAATTATTGTAAATAATGCAGCTGCAACTTCGATACCGACCAGTATATTATAAAGCGGGATTACGCCAGCGCTGATCAGGTTCCCGATAATTCCTTCCGGCAGGTAGTTATGGAAAAAAATATTTGTTCCAATAATTAATGCCAAGGAAGCAAACAGCAGGAAAGCAAGTATTGCCAGGCTTTCAGTTACCGAAGATCCTTCTTTACGTTTGACCATTGTCAGTTCATCGCTTCCGAATGCCAGCACCAGGATGATCAATGAGGCTGCAATAATAGTCCCGCCGGCAAATCCTCCACCGGGTGTAAGATGTCCGTGTGTAATGATGTAAATTCCATACAGGAAAATCATGCCCGAAAGCAACTGCGTTGTTTTTTTTACTATGGATGACATTCCTTTCATATCAAAATAGATATTATTTTCTTCCTTTAATTCGCAAAACAGTTAATACTCCAATAGCAGCGGTAAACAGTATTGTTGCCTCTCCAAATGTGTCATAGCCCCTGAAATCAAACAGAATCCCGGTAACAAGGTTTGCACTGCCAGTCTTATCTGCCCCACCGTACAAATAGGCTTCTGACATTCTCAGAGTGTGTTCACCGAAAGGGTTAAGGTGAGTAATAGCAAGCCTGAATGAATATAAAAGCACTATTCCGATAATAACAGTTATTAAAACATTGACCAGGGCTTTGGAATTGATCAATGACTTCCACTTTCGTTCTATGGCAGTTTTTTTAAGTTCATGACGGGTACTGTCAAGCACAACTGCGATCATGATGATAAGTGTAATTGTTTCTACCACAATCTGTACGATAGCCAGGTCCGGAGCTTTTAAAAGCAGAAAACATATAACAAGACCATACCCTACAATTCCACAGGAAATAAGGGCAGAAAGCAAATCCCTGGCATGCAGGGCAAACAACGCCCCAATAATCATAAATATTAGTACTATTGATAGTATTATTTCCATCTTGTATCAGGTATTTATTTTCATGTAATAAGTATTATCATCATTATAATTAAACCTATAAAAATCCAGAATACGTAAGATGTAAGAATTCCTGTATGTGCTTTACTTAACCACTGGCTAATATACAGAGTTATTTTCTTGGATATTTCGTAAATGTCGAACCATTTTTTTTCCGCCAGATTGTAAATAAAGGAGAAAAGCCTGAAATTCCTTATTGTTTTATAGAATTCAACAACAGGAAAGCTGGTTTCTTCCTGAGACTTTTCCCCGCCAATAAAACTATCTTCAGTTCTGAAATTTTTAATATTTCCAACAAAATATATCAATATGCCGAGTAGAATGGATGCCAGGATTAAAACGAATACTATGGATGGGTTCCATATGCCTATATATTCAAATTTACCTGTAAGAGGCATAATAAATTTAGGTACAACAATTGCAGAGGCAAGGACTCCTATTCCTATACACACTATGGTAAGGATAATCCCCGGCAGCCACATTAAAAAATTCACCTCTTTTACTTTTTTTAATTCTGCTCTTTTTCTTCCGAGGAAGATGCCTGAAATAAATTTGATAAAAGTGGCGACTGTAAGCGCTGAGCCTATTACAGCCAGTCCGAGCCAAATGATCCATAGTTGATTAGCCACTCCTGGTTCTTTACCAAAATCAATTATCCCCTGGTAAATGATCCATTTGGAAGCAAAGGCGTTTAAGGGAGGTACTCCTGACATAGCTAATCCACATATTAGTGCTGAAATAAAGGTAATAGGCATAGCTTTTGAAAGTCCGCCAAGGTCGTCCAGGCTTACTTTTCCGGTTCTTTTTTCGACACTTCCGGCAGTCAGGAAAAGCCCCGATTTATAGATAGCATGATTAATCATATGGAATAATCCTCCGGCAACACCTAAAGGTGTTCCGAGCCCGAGTCCCAGGACCATATATCCCACCTGTGAAACAGCATTATATCCCAGAAGTTTTTTATAATTTTGCTGGATAAGAGCCATCATAACGGCAAAAATCAGGGTCATTACACCAATAATAATAAGAAGAAAGGTTAACCATTGGTTAAGTGTGAACATATGAGCACAGATCCTGGTAAGGAAATAGATGCCCAGTAACTTGTCAAGTGAGGCGGGAAGGAATGCAGAGGACGGGACTGGTGCATGTCTGGTATAATCTGGTATCCAGGTATGGAAAGGAAAGGCTCCGGCTTTGGTAAAGCTGCCGATCAACAACGACAAGAAGGCAATTGTAAGAATAGGGTATGTGGTGGGAATGTTCAAATCAGAAATCGTAAAGGTTCCATACACTTTCCATATAATTCCTATTCCTAAAATCATTATACCATCAGATGAACCGATCATGATAAGTGTTTTCTTAGCGGTTGATGAGCTTTCCTCGTCATAACCTTTAATTAATTTATAAAGGGTAAAACCCAAAATCCCCCAGAAGGTGATGAAAAATAATAGATTGTCAGTTAGGACGGCACCGGCAGATAATCCGAGTGTGATAAGAAAATAAGGGAAATAATTTTTTAATGTGTAGTTCTTATAGAAATAAGCCATGGAATAAATTACTATTACTAAACCGAAGAAACAAATGGTGAGAGTAATGAATTTGCTTAAATTATCGATATTGAAAGAAGAGAATTTATTCGCTCCCTGCAGAATTTTCCATGGTAAAGTTCCTTCAGTAAAAATTGATGAAAACAGGTCCAGGTTTACCAATTGTGGAGAAACAGAAAAAAGTTTTATTGAGAAGAGAAAAGCTATTGCTGATATAATCGTTGCAATTATTCCTTTCAGTAGTTTAATTTTTTCAGGAAAAGCGAACAATATTATTCCGGCAACTACTGGTAAAAATATTATTATATAAAGGTCGCTCATGATTAAAGCCTTATAATTTCTTTTTTAGTTCTTCTGTTTTTTGTTGTGACAATTTTATCATGTCTTTACCACTAAGAATTGGTTTTTTATTGTAATAATCGTATACCATAGCCATTCTTTCGGTACAGCAATAGCAGGGATCCACGGCAGCCAGGGAAATTGTTGCATCCGAAATTGTTTGTCCGACACATGATTTTTTAAAAGTTGATATATTAGTATAACTGGGTGCGCGGACTTTATGCCTGACCGGTGAATATCCTCCGTCTGTGGTAACAAAATGGAAAACTTCTCCCCTTGGTGCTTCTGCACGACCGGTTCCCATGCCTTCAGGTACATTCTTAACCTTTACTTCTATATCTCCTTCTTTTTCTTTCTTCAGACCTTCGAGGCACTGTTCAATGATAGAAACTGATTCATGCATTTCAAGCAACCGCACTGCAATTTTAGCGAATACATCTCCTTCCTCAGCAGTTATTACCTTCCAGTTAACCAGAGGATAAGCTGCGTATGGATCATCCTGACGTACATCAATTGCAACGCCCGAAGCCCTGGCTGTAGGTCCTACTGCTGCAAAATTAATTATGTCCTGTTTAGTAAGTACACCAACTCCTTTAGTCCGTGCATGGATTACCGGGTCGTCCATTACTACACCGATCAGTAAATCGAGCTTGTGTTTAAGGGCATCCAGATTTTTTTGAATCGTGGGAACCAGATTATTGGGAATATCTCTTCGTACACCTCCGATCTTAAACATGGCATAGCTGTTTCTGTTACCTGTGATTATTTCAAAAAGGTCGAGAACGGGCTCACGGTATTTCCATACCCACATAAACACAGTATTATAACCCAGGAAGTGACCGGCTAATCCAGCCCATAACAAATGGCTATGAATCCTTTCCAGTTCACCGATAATTGAGCGTATATACTTTGCCCGGTCGGGTATTTCAACATTTACAATCTCTTCCATACAATTGGCGAAAGCAAAAGGATGAGACGTGGAGCAAATACCACAAATACGTTCGACAAGAAAGAACACCTGGTCAAAGGTTTTTGATTCGCTTAATTTTTCAATACCTCTGTGGTTATAACCAGTCTCCCACTTAACATCTTTAACAATTTCACCATCACAGTAAAGCTTGAAAAGTTCAGGTTCTGCCTGTAACGGATGGTATGGTCCTATCGGTATGATTGTTGGTTTGCTCATATAATCAAATTTCAATAATCGTTTATTGTTGCTCTTTTCTGTATGGATATACGCCTTCAGCCCAATTACCTTCTGAGATCAGTTTTTCCAGGTTTGGATGATTCAGGAAATTAATACCCAAAATTTCATGCATTTCTCTTTCTATCCAGCTTGCCGCTTCAAACAAGCAAGTAAGTGATTCGATTTCAGGTTTATTCTTAGGAAGAACTACATGGATATTGAAAACAAGTCCGGTCTTATCATTTGAAAAATGATAATATATTTCAAATCCTTTCCCTGATTCCAGGGCAGAAGCTGTAATAAACCGGAAATTCATATCAGAATATAGAAAATCAGCCATTTTAGTCAGGGCACTACCGGGAATAGTAATTGTTGCCCGTCTCTTACTTTTGACTTCCGTATTAAGAATATCCTGTGTGAATTTATTTTTTATGTTATCTATTATTTTTTCTGTTTCCGACATAATTTCCTTATTTTTTCTTTAGTAGTTTAAAAATACCTGCAAGAATTGCTTCCGGTTTGGGTGGGCAGCCGGGAATGTATGCATCAACAGGAATAATTTTATCTACTGGCCCGGCAAAGACATTTCCTTCGGCAAAGATCCCTCCAGTGCAGCTACATGCTCCGATAGCAACAACAAGTATTGGCTTAGGTGCTTGTTTGTATATTTCGAGCAACCTGACCTTATCTTTTTGGTTTATTGAACCGCTAATCAGAAGTACATCAGCATGCCGGACACTTCCAACGAGCAGCATCCCGAACCTTTCCACATCGTACCGGGGCGTCAGGCAATCTAGTATTTCAATGTCGCAATTGTTGCATGAGGCACCGCCAAAGTGGAAAAGCCACAAAGATTTCTTAAAAATATAACTTTTAAATCCCAATTTTAACAATTTACAGTCCAAAAATTATCAGAATAATTGCAATGATAACCAGGAGATTCATCCAGATAAAGAAGTATCTCATGGCTTGTTTTATTTTCACCCTTGGGTTAGTATTTCTTATAAGGGTTATAAGCAGTACTACTGACAGGATTTTAAGAACAGACCACAGTATATTTATACCTTCCCAGCTTAATCCCCCCATAAAGACAGTTACAACAAAAGCAGGAAGGATAAACAGCATAATATATTTTGTAAGTTTAACAATTGCATATACTGAACCGGAATATTCAATAAAGGAGCCATGATTGATCTCTGTTTCGGCTTCAGCCATATCAAAAGGCACAAGTCCGAGTTGTGCCTGTACACAAAAAACAGTTGCAATAAAAAGAAGTACTCCTGAAATACTACCTATAAAAGCTCCTGTTTCCTTTTGAGTATTAAGTATATCATAGAGTCCGATATTCATATTTGCTTTCATGATTATTCCTGCAATTACTAGCAGAAAAGTAAGTTCGTAGCTCATCATAAGCTTCATTTCTCTTGAAGCTCCAACTGAAGCAAGTGGATTACCAGAAGCCATAGCGCCAATCATGAAAGCCAGGGAAGGAATAGCTAACAGGTAGAAAATAACTATTAAATCTCCGGCAAAGCCGGTTTTAATATTCAATAAAGGGAGAAAGATAAGTATTCCCGCGACAGTAGCTCCGAATAACGAAAAAACAGGAGCAAGCAAAAAAGTGATTCTCGAACCTTTGGCGGGTAAGATCGTTTCCTTAACCAGCAGAAGTTTCAGAAAATCGAAGAATGGTTGCAGGACAGGTGGACCTTTCCGGAATTGTAACATTGCAGTGACTTTCCTGTCGAACCAGGATAAAAATCCTCCTGCTACAGCAAGGAACAGAAAGCCCGGATAAATAAGAAAGTGAAATAGTTCTTTAAGCATGAATACATTTCTTTTAATGTTCCCAGATAAACTCTTTTACAAACACTTTTTCGATTAACTTATATATATTGTTTTCCGTGTCTTCATCTCCTTCATAAAAAGTAACAGTGTCACCCGGACAGGCGTCAACAAATTTTTTCAGTTCTCCATCATCTTTCAGGTTGAAAAAATTATATTTGGGTTTTTTCTCAAAAAGGTCGTCCATTAATGTACCGAACGGGCAGATGGCGATACATGACTTACATCTGATACAAAGGTTGATCGCTCTGTTGATGATCCCATTTTCATCTTTTTCTAATGCGTCGGCGGGGCAAACATCAATACATGGAGCTGCCTCACATTTTCTGCATGTAAAATGAAAAGTTGCAAGTTCTCTGATTGTCTTAAATTCGTTATTGAAATCAGGAGATTTATAAATCCCTTCGGCTAATAAGTTCTCATAATCTCTTAATTTCAACAGATCAATAAGTATTTTTTTACTCATAAAATTTTAATCTTGTAAAGACATATTCAGAATACAATTTCGAACTATACTGACGCCATATTTATAAGCTGGAACCTGGTATCGCTAAGTCTTTTCGAAAGTGTTTGTCCAATAATTTTCATAAACTTATATCCAAAAGTATCGTTATCACCTACCAGTTCCTGAATTTTTGAAGCTTTAATCGACAAGACTTTAACAGGAACATCTGCAAATGCATACGCAGTTGAGATGGACGGAGGAAAAAGCGCTGACCAGGAAAATAATTGCCCCGGATGGATTGTTCCCAAATTGATTTTACCTTTTCCGGGGACATTGATCCCTAGTATCACTTTTCCTTCAAGCAAAACAAAAATATCAATTAGTTTCTGGTGTTCATCGAAAATTTTTTCTTCAACATCGAATTCCTGTAACTCGGATATTTTCAGTATTTTTTCTATCGTTACGGAATCAAATTCTTTAAAGAATGTAATTTTTTTCAGTGATTCAACGGTTATTTCCATCATTTTTTGTATTATGTATTATCGCCAAATATCAGGTAATCCTTTTATCTCGTTGTATGTGAAGACCGGTCCATCTTTACAAACCAAATAGTCACCTAACATGCAATGCCCGCATTTCCCAAGTCCGCATGACATATTTTTTTCCATTGACAGGTAAATATCCGTTTCCCGGTATCCCATCTCCAGGAGACGAATTGTTCCAAACTTCATCATTACGGGAGGTCCGCAAACAATAGCAAGAGAATTATTTATATCAATCTTGATTTGATCGAGCAGCACTGTAACAACACCTATGGTTTCGTCCCAAGGTTCATCTGCCATGTCAACCGATCTGAGAACCTGGAACTTTTCAATGTTCCGGAGCTCCTTAAAAAGGGTTTTATATATACAATCTTTGGGTGTTTTTGAGCCGTAGCAAAATATTACTTTTTTAAATTTTTCTTTTTCTGCTATAAGTTTGTATAGTAGTGACCGGATAGGAGCAAAGCCACATCCTCCTCCTACGATTAACACTTCCTTACCGTAGAATTTTTCAAGAGGATAACCCTTTCCGAAAGGTCCCCTGATACCAACAACATCTCCAATATTAAGCTGATGGATTTTTCCGGTTACGTATCCCGCCTTCATTACGGTTATTTCCAGTTTATCTTTTACCAGAGGGGATGAAGAAGGAGTAAAAGGTGCCTCACCAATTCCGTTAAGAGTAAGTTCAATAAACTCACCGGTTTTAAACGAAAATTCTTTTTCCGGGACCAGGACTAAAGTTTTGATCAGAGGTGATTCGTCAATTATGTTGGTTAATTTAGCCTTAACAGGTTCATATATATTTTCAGTAACCGGCATTTTATGTGTCAGGTTAATAGTTCGCGAAACAATTCATTTTTATTAATATTTCCGATACAAGCCTCAATGCACCTCCCACAACCTGTACAGGCAATTGATTCATACTTTTCAGGTTTCCAAACATATTTACAAAGATACCTGTTGCGAAAGCGGACAAACCGCTCTTCAAGCGGATCCTCTCCGGCAGCAACTTGCTCAAAACCAGGATATTGACATCCATCCAATTGTCTGATCTTTTCAAAACCAGGTCGGTCGATCAATAAGAAACAGGTACATGTGGGGCAAATTGAGGCACAAGCTCCACAGGAAACACAGGTTTTTGCGTATTTTTCCCAAATATCTTTTTTCGTGTCTTTTATTAATTCTCCTGTTTTTGAATAGTCGGGGAGTCCCTGATTCGTTTTGCTAAGCTCTTTTGTTACAGAAACTCTTAAAGTATCAATTTTTTCCAGTTCCTGTTTTTCAGCCTCCCCGAAAGAATTGTTATGATTAATCTCATTAAAGAAATTTTTCCCTTTATCAGAATTAATTTGCAGGGTAACCTGCCCGTCAAGTACAGACAAAGAGATATCATGATTTTTTTCAGGGAATGGTTTAATACCGTATGATGAACAATGACAGTGTTCAAGGGTACTAAAGCAACTGGTTCCAACCAGTATGGTATTTTCTCTTCGCTGCTGATAAAATTTGTCAACGAAAGGTTCTTCGAGATAAATTTTATCTAGTAAGTCTAATCCGGCTAAATCACAGGAAGGGGAACCGATAATCAATCTGGGATTTTCAGAAGCTGACTTTTTAACAACATTTTCTTTTACAGGCAGGAAAAATATTTTCAGAGGTGTGGCAGGTTTTGGTGTATTATAGATGATCTGGTGAATGTCATCCTGGAGAATGAAACGATAATCCTGATTGTCTTCAGCGGCAACCGGTGCATATACATCATATTTTCCTAAAAGTTCATTCAGGATTTTATCCCAATTTTCTTTTGAAATGAGATAATCTTGTGTCATTCTAATGTTAAATTTTACACAATAGAAAAATGTATTTTATATTATAGATTTAAAAAGATGTTAATTCATGTCAAACAAAAAATGATATCAGATATGTAATAAATAGCAGTAAATGAGAATGTAATTTAACTCATATATGTTATAAAACAGAAATATAATTAATGTTATAAAACATGATGTTATAAAATGCCTAACCTGTATAATTTATAAATTTGATCACACATCAAATTTCGCGTATAATTTAATGTATGATGTATGATTTTTGAAAATCTCTGAAACACATTTACTCTGCCCCTGTAAATCAGGTTATTTACAGGGTTTTGCATTTGATTGCTTGAAAAGTTGCGGAGAAAGAAGGATTACCTTCGGTGATCCCTGAGGGGGAGTCGTCAAACTCTCAAACCAACCTTTCAGGTTTTTTCTATTTGTAGTAGTGTCTTTATGAAAGCAAGCTTT
>JADFUQ010000525.1 GCA_015222065.1 Bacteroidota bacterium | reverse complement strand
GATTTATCTCCAAAAAGAATATCTTTTTCTATTTCTTTAATCTACTCACTGGTTTTTCTAACGCTGTTCTTTTTCTTCAGCAATTATGCTATTCTCAAAAATTGGCTTATTGTTATTGTTGTTTTTTTATTGGTTTTCATATTACTTAACTGGATCATATTAAAAATAATTCAACGGTTCATTATTGATAAGATCACTCCTATTTATAAAAAAATTCATAATATAAACATTTCTGAATCAGACTCAAAAGAAAATAAACCGAAAGATGTTATTACAACTGCAGAGAAAGATGTTATTGACTGGGCAAAAGACAGAAAACAGGAAATAACTCAATTAAAACAAATGGAAAAATACCGGAAGGAATATCTTGGTAATGTTTCACATGAATTAAAAACTCCTATTTTCAATATCCAGGGATATATTTTAACGCTTCTCGATGGTGGAATTGATGATTCGATTGTTAATCGTATGTACCTGGAACGTGCAGAAAAAAGTATTAACCGTATGATCTCAATTGTTGATGATCTTGGAATTATTTCCAGTCTGGAATCCGGAGAGATGAAGTTGGAGCTTACAAGGTTCAATATTGTCCATCTGGTGGAAGAGGTGTTTGAAACACAAGAGATTAGAGCAAAAGAATATAATGTTACATTAAAACATACACATTCTTCTTATAAACCGGTATTTGTAGAAGCTGACCGGGAAAAAATTTACCAGGCATTAAATAATCTGGTCCTGAATTCTATAAGTTATGGCATAAAAAACGGTATTACAACCATTTCTTTTACTGATATGGATGAAAATATTATGATTGAAATAGCCGATAATGGTATTGGAATTGCAAAACAGGATATTCCCCGTTTGTTTGAACGATTTTACCGTGTTGATCGCAGCAGATCACGAAACCTGGGAGGCACCGGTCTTGGTCTGGCAATAGTAAAACATATTATTGAAGCACACAAGCAAACTGTTAATGTGCACAGTAAACTTAAAAAAGGCAGCACTTTTAGTTTTACCTTACAAAAAGCATAGGTGAGTAGGTGAGTAAGGTGAGTAAGGTGAGTAGTTGAGTGGGAAGAGAAGAGGTAATTCCCTTTATCCCCTTTATTCCATCTATCCCCTCTATTCCCTTTATTCCCTGTTTTTCTCTATCTTTGTGAACTAATTTCAAAGCGGTTAATAAATATTACCTGATGAACAAGAAATTTCCGGAGCATAAGGAGTTCAATCTTTCACAGATCAATAAAAAGATACTGGAAATTTGGGATACGCGGAAGGCATTTCAAAAAAGCCTGGACAATAGAAAAAAGGATAACTCTTTTATCTTTTTTGAAGGCCCTCCTTCAGCAAATGGCATGCCGGGTATTCATCATGTTATGAGCCGTGCTATAAAAGATGTTTTCTGCCGGTTCAAGACCATGGAAGGATACCATGTTGAACGAAAAGCAGGTTGGGACACCCACGGTTTGCCTGTTGAACTTAGCGTTGAACAAAGTCTTGGAATAACAAAAGAAGATATCGGTAGTGAGAAGATATCCGTGGAAGAATATAACGATGCCTGCCGGAAAGATGTGATGAAATTTACCGACCAGTGGGAAGATCTTACCCGGAAAATGGGTTACTGGATCAATATGGATGATCCTTATATTACTTACGATAACAGGTATATAGAATCAGTATGGTACCTGCTGAAAAAACTGTACGACAAGGGATTGTTGTATAAAGGATATACTATACAGCCTTATTCCCCTGCCGCAGGCACAGGACTAAGCAGTCATGAGTTGAATCAACCGGGTTGCTATCGTGATATTACGGATACAACCATCGTGTCTCAGTTCAGGGTGATTTTGGATGAAAAATCCGAATTCCTTTTCACTAATGATAATAAGGATCTGTTTTTTCTGGCATGGACTACCACTCCATGGACCCTTCCTTCAAATACTGCTCTTGCTATAGGAAAGAATATTAACTATATCAAAGTAAAAACATTTAATCCATATAACGGATCTCCGGTTACTGTTATTCTGGCAAAAGATCTGTTCCATAATTTTTTCGATGAAAAAAACGAGAACCTTAAACTTGAAGATTATAATGAAGGAGATAAAAATATTCCTTACAAGGTTATTGATGAATTCAAAGGTAATAAATTGGATGGGATCAGATATGAGCAACTGCTCGAATGGGTAAATCCCGGGGAAAATGCATTCAGGGTTATTACAGGTGATTTTGTTACAACTACCGAAGGAACAGGAATTGTTCATGTCGCTCCTACTTTTGGTGCAGATGACCTGAAAGTGGCTGCAGAAAACAATATCCCCCCCCTGACAGTTAAAGACAAAAAGGGAATAATCAATCCCCTTGTTGACAGGAAAGGAAGATTTTTTAATGTTGATGATATGGATGAAAAATTTGTTCATGATAATGTCAACAAAATAATATACAAAGAATTTTCAGGGCGCTTTGTTAAGAATGAGTATGACAAGTTTATTGACGATAAGGATACATCTGTTGATATTGATATCGCGGTACGACTCAAATATGAAGGAAAAGCTTTCAGGATCGAGAAATATGTTCACAATTATCCCCACTGCTGGAGAACTGATAAGCCCATCCTTTACTATCCACTTGATTCATGGTTTATTAAATCTACTGCTTTTAAAGAAAAGATGATAGAACTTAACAAAACCATTAATTGGAAGCCTGCTGCCACAGGGACAGGACGTTTTGGAAAATGGCTTGAGAATCTTGTTGACTGGAACCTTTCCCGTTCAAGGTATTGGGGAACCCCTTTACCGGTATGGCTAACAAAAGATAAAAAGGAAGAGAAGTGTATTGGTTCAGTATCCGAACTGAAAGAGGAAATAGATAAGTCGATAGAAACAGGATATATGAAAGAAAATCCGATAGCTAAATATATAAATGACGATTTTTCTAAGGAAAATTATTCCAGTTTTGATCTTCACCGCCCTTTCGTGGATAATATCATTCTTGTTTCCGAATCAGGTAAAAAAATGTTCCGTGAGCTTGATCTCATTGATGTGTGGTTCGACTCAGGTTCTATGCCCTATGCACAGCATCACTATCCCTTTTCTATGAAAGACCCCGAGTTTAAGAATTATTATCCGGCTGATTTTATTGCCGAAGGGGTTGACCAAACGCGCGGATGGTTTTTTACATTGCACGCTATTGCCGTAATGTTATTTGATTCTGTTTCATTTAAGAATATAATCTCAAACGGACTTGTACTTGATAAGAACGGTAATAAAATGTCAAAAAGACTTGGAAATGCTGTTGATCCGTTTGATACTATTCAAAAGCATGGTTCAGATCCTCTTAGATGGTATATGATTACAAACGCACAACCATGGGATAATCTCAAATTTGACCTTACCGGACTGGATGAGGTAAAACGTAAGTTTTTCGGCACACTTTATAATACATATTCCTTCTTTGCTTTATATGCCAATATTGACAGTTTCAGGTATAAGGAAGAAAATATCCCTATAGAAAAAAGACCCGAGATTGACCGATGGATCATTTCCCTGCTAAATAGTCTTATTAAAGATGTTAAAGAATATTATGATGATTATGAGCCTACTAAAGCAGGAAGAGCTATTCAGAATTTTGTAATGGAAAATCTTAGTAACTGGTATGTTCGTCTGAATCGTAAACGATACTGGGGGGGGAAATATGACAATGATAAAATAGCTGCATATCAAACCCTCTATACATGCCTTGATACCGTATCACGCCTGGCTGCTCCTATTGCTCCGTTTTATATGGATATGCTCTTCTTAGATCTTAATGAGACTACAGGAAAGTATACTGATGAGTCTGTCCATCTCACAAACTTCCCGAAACATGATACTAATCTTATTGATAAGAACCTGGAAGAAAGAATGGATATCGCTCAAAAAGTTTCTTCCATGATCCTCGGTTTGCGCAGAAAGGTAAGTATTAAAGTGCGTCAACCGTTGAATAAGATCATGATACCGGTGCTGAATGATAATTTTGAGGAAAAATTTGATGCTGTTAAAGATCTGATCCTGTCGGAAGTAAATGTAAAAGAGGTTGAATATATCACTGATACATCCGGAATTCTTGTAAAGAAGATAAAACCTGATTTTAAATCCCTCGGACCCAGGTTTGGTAAGCTCATGAAATATGTTGCTCCTGCAATCGCAAAAATGAGTCCTGAAAATATTGCGGAACTTGAAAAAGAAGGTAAATTTGAGCTTGATGTAGATGGGAAATCAATACAAATAACCCTTGATGATGTGGAAATTATTTCAGAAGATATTCCCGGATGGCTTGTTACTAATGATGGACCGCTTACTGTAGCTTTGGATGTTGGCGTTACAGATGAACTAAAAGAAGAAGGTATTGCCCGGGAATTTATTAATCGTATTCAGAATCTCAGGAAAGAAAGTGGTTTTAATGTAACAGATAAGATACATGT
>JADFUQ010000524.1 GCA_015222065.1 Bacteroidota bacterium | reverse complement strand
CTGTGAAATACGAAGTAATTTTGCTTGCAAAATTATTTCACAGGGTGAACTTTTGTCTTTTATCTTCTGCATGAATAATGCAGCTAAATATTTTCATTACAAAAATAGTAAATATTTTCAAAAAGCAATAAAATATGTTATTATGAATAATTTTACTTGTAAAGACAAGTTGGAATGTTTATCTTTGTAATGTTTATCTATTTAGAGCTTGTATATAAAGTCCGAAAGTTTATGTATATATTAAAAATTACAAATGACAAGCACCAAATTTCAAATAAATTACAATATTCAAAAATCCAATAATCAAAACGATTTCGGTCATTTATTAATTGATATTTGGATATTATTTGTTATTTGTTTTTTGTTATTTGGTGCTTTCATTCAATAAACATGTAGTTACAAGTAATCCTTTTCATAAACAGGAATTTATATGGCTAATGCGGTAATAATGCCAAGGCAGGGACAATCAGTTGAAACCTGTATTTTAACTGAATGGTACATAAAAAAAGGAGACAAGGTTTCTACAGGTGACCTATTATTTGCTTATGAAACTGATAAAGCTTCCTTTGATGAAGTTGCGGATGCAGACGGGATCTTGCTGGATATCTTTTTTAATGCAGGTGATGAGGTGCCGGTATTAACTAATATTGCCGTCATTGGGGAGAAAGGTGAGGATGTTGAGGAATTCCGGCCAAAGGAGAATCAATCCGGAATAATAATTGAGAAGGAGGATAAACCCGGGTCTTCGATTGAAGAAAAAAAGGAGGCAAAAAGTATATTCAGTGAAAACCAGGTTGCGGAAACAGGCAACCTGAAAATTTCACCGAGAGCCAGGAAATTAGCTTTACAAATCAGACTGGATTATAAAAATCTGACCGGTACGGGACCTGGTGGAAGGATAATTGAACCGGATATTGAAAATGCCGTAGCTTCAATGCCGAGAATTACCCCATTGGCAAAGACCATGATGAAGAAAGAAAACCTTGTTTATGACAGGGGAAAATCCGGTAGTAAGACAAGGATAACTGCCGGCGATCTTTACTCACCACAAGATGCCGGTGGAACAGATTTTGAGGATAAACCCTTATCAAATGTCAGAAAACTTATTGCAAATGCAATGTATGAATCGCTTAGTAATTCCGCACAGCTTACTCATCATACAAGTGCTGATGCCCGCAAAATTCTTGAGCTAAGGAAAAAAGTTAAAAGAAGAGTGGAATCAGAAGGTTATCAAAACATAACCATTAATGATATGGTTTGCCATGCAGTAATTAATGCCTTAAAAAAACATAATGATGCAAATGCTCATTTCCTTGATGATAAAATAAGGTATTTCAAAAAGGTGAATCTGGGATTTGCAGTAGATACTTCCCGGGGCTTGTTGGTGCCGGTTGTAGTGGAAGCTGATAAATTGTCGCTGGTTGAATTATCCGTTAAAATGGAAAAGATTGCCGGTTTATGCCATTCGGGAAGTGTTGATCCCGATCTCCTTTCAAATGAACTGGCAACCTTCACTGTTTCAAATCTTGGTGCCTACGGAGTTGAGATATTCACGCCGGTAATTAACCTGCCACAGGTTGGTATCCTCGGTGTGAATACCATTATTAAACGTCCGGCAGAGCTTGAGGATGGTGTAATGGGATTTGTCCCGTATATCGGATTATCACTAACTTATGATCACAGGGCTATTGATGGCGGACCAGCATCATTGTTCCTGAAAACCATTAAGGAAGAGGTTGAGGGAGGGTAAATATGTATTATTTTGTAGAACCTTATTTTATGAATAATATTCAAATTCCAAATATAAAAACAATAAACAATGCCAAAAAAGCAGTATATAAATCCGGATGAAGTAAGACGAGCAGGGAAGATAACTTTTGGTACAATACCTGTTAATCAATATTCCCGTAGTATTAAAGAAGAGAAGCAGAATTATACAAAAAGTGATTTTATCCGCATCTTTCGTGATATGGTGATTATCAGGGAATTTGAAACCATGCTGAACAATATTAAAATAAAGAATGAATACAACGGTGTTCAGTATCATCATCCGGGTCCGGCACATCTATCAATCGGACAGGAAGCTTCAGCAGTGGGAATGGCATATACTCTTTCAGTTGATGATTTTATTTTTGGTTCCCACCGAAGCCATGGAGAGATACTTGCGAAGGGATTATCGGCTATCCATCAGCTTGAAGAGAATAGCCTGATGAAAATAATGAAAGAATATTTTGACGGAGCTACTCTGAAAGTTGTGGAAAAATATAAGAGGAACAATGTGAAAGATCTGGCAATAGATTTTTTACTATATGGAACTTTGGCTGAAATTTTTGCCAGGGAAAACGGGTTTAATAAAGGACTGGGCGGATCAATGCATGCATTCTTTCCTCCATTCGGAGTTTATCCCAACAACGCTATTGTAGGTGGATCGGGTGATATTTCAGTTGGTGCTGCTTTGTTCAAAAAGGTAAATAAGAAACCGGGTATCGTTGTGGCAAATATCGGAGATGCTTCGATGGGTTGCGGACCGGTTTGGGAAGGTATTAGTTTTGCTGCTATGGACCAGTTTAAAACCCTGTGGGAAGGAGAGTATAAAGGTGGTTTGCCTATCCTTTTTAATTTTATGAATAATCAGTATGGTATGGGAGGGCAAACACAGGGTGAAACAATGGGGTATAAGCTCCTGGCACGGGTAGGTGCTGGTGTGAACCCGGAAATGATGCACTCTGAAAGAGTTGATGGCTACAATCCGCTGGCAGTAATCGATGCATTTCGCAGAAAAAAGAAAATTCTTAAAGAGAAAAAAGGTCCCGTATTGCTCGACACCCTTACCTACAGAATAAGCGGACATTCTCCTTCGGATGCATCATCATACAGGTCGAAAGATGAAATCGAAGCATGGAAAAGAGCTGATGCAATTGATGAGTATGCACTTGGACTTATTGAAGCAAAAGTTGCTGTAATTAATGAGTTGGAAGAAATACGCGAAAATACAAAGAAGCTGATCACCCATATCATTAAGCTTGCAATTGATGATAAGATCTCTCCCCGGATGGATCTGGAAACAGACCCGGATGGGATAGGAAAACTGATGTTTTCTAACGGATCAGTTGATAAAATGGAG
>JADFUQ010000523.1 GCA_015222065.1 Bacteroidota bacterium | reverse complement strand
TTTGTCATTCCGGGCTTGACCCGGAATCCAGAAAACTCTTTATTTTCAATGGATTCCCGCTTTCGCGGGAATGACAATGAGGTAAAAAGCCTCATTTTGCAGAACACTAAATTAAATATAAGTATCAATTGAGGGACATTTATGTCTACATATTAATTAGTTCTTAGTTTCTCCAACATTCTGTCAGCATTTTTGTTATTTGGATTGAGTTCAAGAGACTTTTCATAATTAAGAATAGCCTGTTCTATATTGTCTAATTTCATGAAGGCTTCACCAAGACTATCATATGTATTAAATGCTTCCGGATATGCCTTTACATTAAATTTGAACACAATCAGCGCTAATTCGTTTTTATTTTTACCAAAAAAGTGATAGCCCAACCGGTTTATACTTATCTCATTTAAGATACCCTCTTTTTTCCCCAATTCAAGCACCTGAAATAACTTTTCGGTCGCCTTATCAGATTTGCCTGCCTGGATCAGATCTTCTACCTCATTTTCAGTTATATGAATATTAGTAACCAGGTCATTTGCATTTCTGATCTTTTTTTCTTTGTTTTCTTTCACGACAAGCATGGCCTTTTTAAGCGCAACCGCCAGCGCACTGTCTGCTTCTACCTTAATATCAGGTTCCACACCTACACCTTCCCAGTTGGTTCCGGTTACTGGATTGATGGCTCGGCCGGTGGGGATGAACATGCCAAATCTCTCGGTAATTTGTTGCATCCCTCCGGGATTGGCACCTCCACCGGTTGTCTCCCCAATAATCGTCGCCCGATTTCTGGTTTTAAGATTGTAGGTAAATTCTTCCGCACCTGAAAAAGTATAGTGACTGGTTAAAACATATACCGGAATATGTGGCATTCTCTCACCTTCGATCTGATCCAAAGTCCAATACTCAACTGTCTGGTCACCTTCACGCCAGTAGAGACTGTTCAGATGTACCTTTTCATCAAAAAGATATGAGCACATCAATTGAATCAATTCCGGATTTCCACCACCATTCTTGCGGAGATCGAAAATAATTGCATCGGTATATTTTAAGAAACTCATGACGGCAAAGACCCGGTCACCTGCGACAAAGGGTGAAGCGAAGTACCGAAAGTCAACATAACCAACATTGTTCTCCAATATTTCAACTTTTTGGAAGCCAAAATTTTCTGCCTGGCTTTCTAACGTCCTGAAATATTGATCAAGTATCGGATCAGGGCCAGATTCCATTTGCGGGCGGGATCTTCTTAATCTTACCCGCATATGTTTATCATGACTTATGGACTGGATCTCTTCAGTCATGAAACGGGTAAAGTTCTCTGCATTTGTTATGGTATCATATACACCTTCTTCATATCGCCTGGAGATATAACCGGCTACTTCTTCTCCAATTTCTTTAAACACATATCTTTCAATTAGTCTTTCTGAGGCATTGTTAACAAATTCTTTCTTTTCACTCTTTGTAACGACGGAAATCTTTTCCTGTGCAGAAAGATGGTTTGAACTGACCAAATTGAAAATCAGCAGACCTACAATTTGCATGAATAAAACCTTATTAATTCTCATCATATTTTTCCTTTATTCT
>JADFUQ010000075.1 GCA_015222065.1 Bacteroidota bacterium | reverse complement strand
GTTTTTTCTTGCTCAAGAATTAATGCTCCTGACATTAGGGTTTGACTTTATAGATGCCGGATACTTTATATGTTTAACTATATTCAGACTTCCTGTTTTACTTAATTCCGAATGAAAGATTTATCCCTTATCCCGTTTAACATCCATGATTTTTTTAAACGTATAGTAAAGCACATACTTTCCCGCAGGCTTAGAAAATGCGAACAAAGTAAGCATTTTCTTAAATTGCTTTATCTATTAAACCTGCTATATTTCTGCGAGACGGAGGTAAAGCATCTTCATTCGATTTTCATTATTTTCCAATACTGTCTTTTTAAAAAAATGTATATGGTTTTTGCTATGAGTTTTCAAAATATTCTAAATCTGAAGTACAGGTATTCAGATGTACTGAATAATCAAAAAAAAATAATGTGGCACCTGCCACACATCAACTAATTTTAATATTATAATAAAAATTATAATATCAAATGTAAATAATATATCATGCTATAATTAGCTCTTTCCTGACTCCCAACCACCCGGATCCTTTGCAGGTTCGGCAGGGCTGACCCTTATGCGTCCAACCATTTCCCTTGCAGAACTGGCAATTTTTAGGTGGTTCTTTTACCATAAATGTTGTTTTTCCATGACAGGCAGGGCATTCTTCTCCCTCAACTTTTCCGGTTCCTTTACAATATCCACATAGTTGTTCCGAATATGTTTTCTCTTCCATAATTTTCATCCTATCAAGTTTATAAAAAACTCAACGTTGTTATCATGATTAGCTATACCTTAACATTTGTGATTTATTTATATGGTTTATCATGAAAATCAATGACAATATTGTGAGTAGTGCTAACAGGATTTGTCATGCTTATTATGTTACTATGTCCAGTAGGTCAGTACAATGTAAAAAAATTCAATGTTTCATCTTCTCATAAAATTTATTTATTTAGAATGAAACCATAAATTTAAAAAATTTTAGTATGTTTGTGGTTCTAAATAGGAATTAAGGCTATTCGGAAGTACTGGTATCCTGAAAAAATATCAATGCTAACTATGGATCATGGTCCCTATACCTGAATCTGTGAACAGTTCCAGCAGGATACTGTGGGACTTGCTACCGTCGATGATATGGACTTTTTCAACACCCTGTTCTACCGCAACTGCTGCCGAGCGTACTTTGGGTATCATACCACCGGCAATGGTGCCTTCTTTGATCAAGTCCTCAACCCGGTCCAAATGGATGCGGGATATGCGACTGGCGGCATCATCCGGGTTGCTCAATACTCCGGGTACGTCGGTCATGAGTAAGAGTTTTTTAGCCTTCAAGGCTGCGGCAATGTCTCCGGCAACAGTATCGGCATTGATATTCAGGCTGTTACCCTTATCATCCACTGCTATGGGTGCCACAACCGGTATGTAGTTCTTTCCGGCTGCTATCATGAGTATCTCGGGATTGATGACCTCTACATCTCCCACCCAGCCCAGGTCTACCTCGTGCTCCCTGCCTTCAAAGGTGACGCGCTGGATGGCTTTTTTCTTTGCCATGATAAGACCGCCGTCCTTACCTGAGAGTCC
>JADFUQ010000522.1 GCA_015222065.1 Bacteroidota bacterium | reverse complement strand
CTGTGAAATTGCTTGCCCTGTGTAATCCACAAAGTGGTGCTACGCAATTACACAGGGCGGGCAGTATTTAGCAGGGCATGACCGTACTGGGGTTCTTTAATTCAAAATTTATTTGACTTTATGAACTAATATTAAATGGTACAGTCTTCAGATTGCCGACTTAGAATTACAGAGTATTATGAAATTAATCATTATTTAATTATTAACATTGAACTTCTGATAGAATAATAATATGTACAAATATTTATTTGGTCCTGTACCATCGCGGCGTTTGGGAATGTCTTTAGGCATTGATCTTGTTCCTCATAAGGTATGTTCGCTTAATTGTATTTATTGTGAATGTGGCCCCACTACTAACTTAACAATAGAAAGAAATGAATATGTTCCATATAACGAAGTAATTCAGGAATTAAAGCGATTTCTAAGTGATAAACCGGCACTTGATTATATTACATTTTCAGGTTCGGGAGAACCTACTCTTAATTTACGTATTGGCGATATATTGAAATTTATTAAACAGAATTATCCGGATATCCCTGTTGCTGTCCTGACAAACGGAACTTTACTCAAAAACAAACAGGTAAGAAGGGAAATCCTGGATGCTGATCTTGTATTGCCATCGTTAGATGTTGCTTCAGACCTGTCTTTCAGGAAAATAAACAGACCTTTTCATTCGCTGAATATTGAAGATTATATAAATGGTCTTTATGAATTCAGAAAAGAATACAGTGGCAAAATTTGGCTGGAGGTTCTTATTATTCCGGGATATAATAACAATAAGCAGGATTTAAAAATATTAAAAGAGGCATTTATTAAAATTATGCCTGACAGCATTCAGTTAAACACACTTGACAGACCTGGAGTTATCCCCGGTCTTAAAGCTGCCGGTAAAGAGGAATTGGAACAAATAGCAGATTATTGGGGACTTGATAATATTGAAATTATTGCTGCAGCCCCATCACGAAAAGAGGTAAAATCTTTCCGTGATGATATTGAATCTGCAATTTTGGAGACAATATTCAGAAGACCATGCACTGTTGATGACCTGGTTGAAATTCTTGGATTACATATAAATGAAATAAATAAATATCTTGACGTGTTAGAAGCAGATGATAAGATCAAATCTATTCAACAAGAGAGAGGTGTATTTTATCAGACAACAAATATGAACTCAAAAAAACAATAAAAAAATGAAAATTGCATTTACAGCAAAAGGAACAAAGTGGGATTCTATGATGGACCCCCGTTTCGGAAGAACTGAATTTATTCTGATATATAATGAAAAAAAGGATGAATTTACACATACCGACAACAGGGATGTTGCTAATGAGGCTCATGGAGCCGGACCACGAACAGCACAAAGATTATTTGAACTTAATCCTGATGTATTAATCACCGGAAATGGTCCAGGAGGTAATGCTGCATCAGTTTTAGAAAAGGCCGGTATGAAAATTTTCGTTGGGGCAGGTCAGATGACTGTCAAAGAAGCATTTGAAGCATATAATAAAGGTGAATTGAAACTTTTTTAATTTAAAATGGATTTACAATCACTTGCACATATTTTTAAGCATGCATTAATGATCACCGGTTTTGTACTGATGATGATGCTTATTATTGATTATATCAATGTGCAAACACAGGGTATCTGGAATCGTAAACTACAGCAGAAAGGATGGTTACAGATTATTCTATCAGCATTTCTTGGAGTTATTCCCGGTTGCCTTGGCGCATTCACGGTTGTATCTTTATATACTCACCGTATTGTAAACTTTGCAGCCCTGGTAGCCGCTATGATAGCAACTTTTGGCGATGAAGCATTTGTAATGTTTGCCATGATGCCGGAAAAGGCACTGATATTAACGATTATTGTTTTTATTACTGCCCTTCTTACAGGATTTTTCATTTTGTTGGTCTCGAAACAAAAAGAACAGGATATCGACAGATCATATGGGTTTGAGGTACATGAAAAAGAAATAGAATGTAATTGTTTTCCCAGGGATAATTTGATTAGTCAAATAAAAAACATAAGCTTTGAGCGAACATTACTTATTACCGGCTTTTTACTTTTTATTATTTTTCTTGTAGCAGGAGAGTTGGGCCCTGAAGAATGGGATTGGAAGCGGATCACTTTTCTTGGAGGAGGGTTAGTTACATTGTTTATCGTAGTAACTGTTCCTGACCATTTCCTTAAAGAGCATCTTTGGGGACATGTGATAAAGAAACATTTACCACGTATTTTTCTTTGGACCTTTGGGACTTTTGTCTTTATTCATTTTATCGAAGGATTCCTGGATATCAGTAGCTGGATACAGGATAATCAATATGTGATTTTAATCATTGCCGTATTAATAGGTATAATCCCTGAGTCAGGTCCGCATCTGGTGTTTATCACACTTTTTGTAAATGGCACAATCCCATTCAGCATATTATTGGCAAGCTCCATTGTCCAGGACGGACACGGGGCGATCCCTTTACTGGCTGAATCTAAAAAAGGGTTTGTATATATGAAACTTATAAATATTCTGGTTGGATTAATTATTGGATTTATAGGTTTGTTTTTCTTTTAGTCAGGATATCTTATTTAATGCCTCGTATTAAAGCCGGTTTAATGACAATTATACATCATTATCTTCCGGTCATTTTATTTGCCTT
>JADFUQ010000521.1 GCA_015222065.1 Bacteroidota bacterium | reverse complement strand
TGTATTATGAGCAGGTTCGAGCGATGGAATGTGGGAGCAAGTAAACCACCGAAAGGGTTAACAATTCTAAAACCCCGTCAGCGGTTACAAACCCTATTTACTACTTAACCAGTCTGAACGATACCTCTTTTGTATCTGCTGAACTTCCTCCGGTAAATATTTTGTATTCACCGGGTTCTGTTCCCCAGCTCATATCTTTTCTGTAAAATGCCAGATCTTCCGGTTTCAAATGAAAAACTACTTCCTGTTCTTCCCCTTTTGGAATAAATATTTTGTTAAATCCTTTAAGTTCCTTAAGCGGTCGTGTTACACTGCCAACAAGATCACGGACATACAGTTGCACAACCTCTTCGCCATCATATTTTCCGGTATTCCTTATTTTTACCTTTATATCAAGTTCACTGCCGGGAGCAAGAACAGTGTCGTTAATCTGTGGCTCACTATACTCAAAAGTAGTATAACTTAGTCCGTACCCGAAGGGATATAAAGGAGTATTGGGAATATCAAGATATTTAGATGTGTATTTTTGATCCGGATTACGTGGACGTCCTGTGTTTTTTACACTGTAATAAATTGGAACCTGCCCTAAATTTCGTGGAAATGTAACAGGAAGCTTACCTGAAGGATTGCTCCTGCCAAACAGGGTTTCTGCAACTGCCGGTCCTCCCTCGGTTCCCGGGAACCAGGCTTCAAGAATAGCATCCGCGAGTTGGGATTCTGTCGTAAGATCGAGAGGACGACCGTTTAGTAATACAAGTATTACAGGTTTTCCTGTTTCACTTATTCTTTTTATCAGCTCAGTCTGAATACCAGGTAAATGTATGTTGGATCGGCTTGCTGCTTCACCACTCATTTCTCTTGATTCGCCCATTATCATGATTACCTTATCGGCAATCATAGCAGCCTGGAAAGCTTTTCCAAATTCCGAACGGTTTGTGGAATTAATATCACAACCCTTCACGTAAAAAATGTTTTGGTTACCTGCAATTTTCCGGAGGGCTTCCAGTATCGAAACAGGCCGGTCATCCTCACCTGCCCCTTTCCACGATCCGAGCAGGTCTTTTTGCGAATCAGCCAGCGGACCTATTACAGCCAACTTTTCCTTTGTGTCCGAAAGTGGCAATACCTGGTTGTCATTCTTGAGCAGAACCATTGATTTTCTTGCCATATCACGAGCAGCTTTTAGATGGTCAGGATGATATATCATCTCTTTTTCTCTCTGTTCGTCACAGTAGAGGTATGGATCGTCAAATAGTCCCAGGTTGTATTTCATTTCAAGGATGCGACGTGCCGAAAGGTTGATCTGCTTTTCAGTTACTTTTCCTTCTTCAAAAAGAATTTTTAAATAATCATTATAAACAGCACCCTGCATGTCCATATCAACACCGGCATTGAAAGCAAGATTTGCAGCTTCCTTCAGATCAGCAACATTTCCATGGTTAACCATCTCATTGATAGATGTGTAGTCGGATACTACAAAACCATTAAAACCCCATTCGTCACGCAGTATTTGTTTAAGAAGAAATTTATTCCCGGTAGCAGGTACCCCGTTCAGATCGTTGAAAGAGGTCATAACCGTTGCTACTCCCTCATCTACTGCAGCATAGTATGGGGGCAGGTAATCTGAACGGAGCATACGCTCAGACATATCAACCGAATGATAATCTCTTCCTGCTTGTGACGCGCCATAAGCAGCATAGTGTTTTACGCATGCCAGTATTGTGTTCGGAGCGCTAAGGTCATCACCCTGAAAGCCATGTACCCGTGCACGTGCAACGAGCGAACCCAGATACGGATCCTCTCCGGCACCTTCCATTATTCTTCCCCAACGAGGGTCACGGGCAATATCTACCATTGGTGCAAAAGTCCAGTTGAGTCCTTCTGCCGATGCTTCAATTGCTGCAACCCGGGCACCCTGTTCAATAGCTTTAAGATCCCATGAAGCAGTTTCACCAAGGGGTACAGGAAAAATAGTCCTGTGACCATGAATCACATCATAACCAAATATCAACGGTATTCCTAATCTTGTTTCTTCCACAGCAATGCGCTGAAGATCACGAACATATTTAGTGGTTATAGCATTGAATAAAGCAC
>JADFUQ010000520.1 GCA_015222065.1 Bacteroidota bacterium | reverse complement strand
TGAAATTGCTTGCCCTGTGTAATCCACGAAGTGGTGCAACGCAATTACACAGGGCGGGCAATATTTAACAGGGAACGACTGTATCGGGGTGTCTTTGCCTGCCCCGTAAGGAAGAATGACTGTACCGGGGTGTCTTTCTGGCAAAAAAATACTTATCGAGTAGGTTCAAATATATCAACCTGAAGATCATCTACGAACAGTTCCTCTCTTCCCCTAAGCCAGATATATACTTTAAGATTATTAGTTTTCCGGCGAACTTCAGGTGTTAAATAATCGAAACAAACCCGGTTCCATTCATTTAGTTTGAGATTCATCTTCTCCGAATCAAATGCTTTGTATTTGTATGCATATCCATTGTGTTCGAAGTGGATGACAAGACTGAAGGGATTGGTTTTAATATCCACTGTGGGGTAAATATATGCACTTGCCCGTATCCATGCATGATCCTGATTAGTGATATCCAGGTAGCTTGCCTCAATTACAGGTGAATAAATAGTTGAGCTATCAAGTAAAACGGATTTTTTTCCTGAAAAAACAAACCGGGTTGAAGTTCCTGTTTTCAGATCCTCAAATTCCCTTTTCTGTAATAACTTACTTACATATTCGGTCTCATTAGTAAAAGTTTCTTTGCCATCGAACGACCGTTTGATAAGTAAAAGTTTCTTATTTTCTTCATTTATATGTGTTTTTCCAAATACCTTGAAATAATAATCTTTTGTCATCCGGTCGGCATTGATTATACCATGGATAAACTGCCTGGTTTGAAACAGGTTAAGAGTGATAAAAGCAAACAAAACAAAGTAAATAGCAATTCTGAAATTCTTTTTTTTGTCATTTAGGTAAACCAGGAAATATCCCAGAGAGATAGCCATTACCGGATAGGACTGGATCAGGGCTCTTTGGCCAAAACTTTGAGCATACCACCAGCACGACCAGCTTGATACAATATAAAGATTTGCAACAAAATAAATTAACAGCGGGAAAAAGATCGCCCTGTTTTTTCTATATAAAACGGCTAATCCTAATATTGAGAATATCATCACGGGTGTATAAATAAGCCATCCTTTTCTAAAGCTGAAAAGTACTTTGAGAGTGTAGGGACGTAAAAACTCAAATCCTTCACCTGCATTGGCTCCATAGCTGTTATACAAGAATTTCCCGGTGAAGATTTTCCAGTAAATAAATTGAAGACTACCAATTAATAATAAGATTATTAAAAATAGGATAACTTGCTTCTTTTGTCGAACAAGCAGATAAAATTTCTCAATTATTGTTTCTTTATTCCATACACCCCAGAAAAGCGGAATAGAAAGACAAACAATTTCTGATGGTCTGCTTAAAATTGTCAGACTGCAAACAATTCCCAGAATAATTATATGCTTGAGTTTCTGTGAGCGATGCCATAATATTGTCAGCCAGATAATAATAGCATATGTAGTAAACAGAAAATTGTGCGACATGGCATTTTGCCCGTGGAATGAACTATGGTAGAAATAGTTTGTTCCAAGAACGATGATAACCATGGTTATTGCTGTTATCTTATCGCTGAAAAATTGAATAAGTACTTTCCGTAAAGTAATAATCCCGGTAACTGTAAAGACCTGACCGCCGAAAAATATTGCATATTGATAGGGGAGGGAAAAACCATCAGCAGGATAGCTGGATAATTTGGCAAATAGATGACCGATGAAGAAAAATGGGGAATAAAGGATAGACATCCCCATACTATATTTCATAACATAATTGCCTGCAGGCAATTTTATCGCCTGGTAAAAAGTGACACTATTATGGTATTTATCGATGATCTCATGAATAATGTTTTCGTTATTAATTCCCAGATCGTGATAGATAAATGTAAAGGGTAAATAGAGGTAATAACCAAATACATCCCAGGATAATATATTGTCCGGGAAGAAAGCAAAACCGCTGTATACCAGAATAGCTGTTAGGACAAAAGTTACTCTCTTTGAAATGGGAGATTTCATTGGAGAATTAATTATGCCAGGGATAAATGTATAGATTATTTTATTTATGGTTTATCATTTACATACAAATGTAGATTAGAAATAATTTTCCCTTTTCATCGCAGCTTGTGAAATCCTGTTCCCCGGTCCATCTCCACGGGCAACGCAGACTGCAACTTTGCCTTCAAGCGACCGGGAAATTTCAGCAACATCCAGGTGTTTGAAACCCGGACACAATAAAACGGTATCAATATTCTCCTTTTCATGAATATCCTTACATTCTTCTATTGCTTCTTCCTGGGTTTTTACAACAACAGAGAGTAACTTATACTTACCTGTGTCAATAATGCTCCGGTGTTTTTCTTTATCAGCATCCGGTGCGTGTGCCAGAAATAGTACTTTAAAAGCCATAATAATTTAATTTAAATCAAAAGTCATCTTGATACTACCGGGATTACAGCGAGTGAGTCAGTAAGTAAGCTCCCATCAGGTTGTTTAACATGCACAAAATAAGTGCCTTCGTCAAAGTTTATTATATTTAGTTGTTCACCTTCAAGGTAAACCAAACCAGAATCGCAGTTTTCACCCGGTGCTAGTTTGCCCCAAACTTCAACATTAATTGTGTCCTCATTAGTCTGAGGATAAAAATGAGAGAATGAATAACAACTGTTATTGCCAACAGTTCCGTAGAAACTTATAAAAAGAGTATCGGCTGTTGTTATAGTATCTGTTAAATCAATACTATCAACCTCAACTATGAAATAGGTGTCCTGTTCTTCTTCTTCATCAAATTTTACGCAACTGGTGAAAAATATCAGATATCCCAGTATGGTTATGATTATAAGTCCTGAATAAAAACTGATCTTTGATTTCATTTTCTGTTTTTTAGGTTATTTAATATTACCAATATTTAAACGGATTAGTTAGCAAAATAGTTGCTTTAAAAAATTATTTTAATATAAAAAAATTAAAATAGGAACCCGTAACCCGTAATACGTAACTTTTTGACACTGCAACACAGCAATACTGCCTCACTGCATCACAAAAAAATTATTGCAATGGCGAATTCGTCAGCTTAATTTAGTCTTGATTTTTTTGGTTCTTTTCTCCTGATAAAAAAAAGGCACATAATTTTTTTGTTTTGTGTACTTAGCAAAGTCAAAGGTAAACGAGATTCTCATTTCATTCAGATCTGGCCCTTTTCCTTCCTGAAAGAAAGGGGTTAACATATAAGTAAAGCCGATACCAAGTCCTGTATTTTTGTGAACGAGTGATGCATTTATCCCATATTTGGATTTATTCAGGTTGAAATCCTTGAATTCATTTAGTTCGATAAAGACTTTTTCTTTTCCTCCGTCCACCTTAAATTTTCGCTTGTGCTTCCCTGCAAGATAACGATCAAAAAACATACCGGCACTTAAATAAACCGGTCCGGCAGAAATATTGAAATTAATAGGAAAATATACTGATCCGTAAACCAGTTTGCTCTTTCCATAACCAAAAAATGTGTTTACATAATCATGGTCAGGATCAGAGTCTTCAGTAACAACTACCTGATCGCCCTGGAGTTGAAAAACAAGGTTATCACTAAACCGGTATTTATTAACTGCAATTCCTACACCCGCAGTAAGGTGAACCGATTCTGAACCAAGTGAGATAAAATCAACCGAATAACGACCTGAGAACAGGTCAAAAATAAATCCCGAACCAAATCCATTAATTGAAGTGCAAAATTGTTCAGCATCATCACCAAGGAAAAAGTTGTAGGCAATACCTCCGTCATTCCTGGTATTGTCGAAAAATTTTACCCGGAAACCCTCCTGTGATAAAACGGGAAATGTTTGTATCAGGATCAGGGCTGCCAGAAAAGTAAAGAATATAATTCGTTTTTTCATGGTTTCTCGTTTTTAAAATAAAGATAATGCTTTCTTTCAATTATCATCAAAACCCGGACGATAGAAATTTATTGCATCAGGAAAAATATCTTTTGTCTGTTTCTGTATCCGCGATAATTGGTTTAATATTTTCAAATATAAATCTTCCATACCCGGGTTATTTTTTAACAGGTTTGACCACGAAGAAATGGAACGGTCAATACTGATCAGGGCAACATTGGCAGACCCATTCATATCCTCTTGTATTATTTCCGGTAGTTCCTGTTCATAAAGTCCTGTAAGCGCCCTGTGGAGCTTGGCCCCAATTAGCATATGATCCCATTGAATAATCTCCAGATCATTCGCAATAGTTTTTAGAACTTCTGAGTTTTCACGGTTTTTAGCGTAGTTTGAAAAATATTCGATATTTTTCTGTAATAGCTGTCCGGCATATCTGGCGTATTCAATAGCTAGCTTGCTTAACGGATGCTCATCGGCTTTTTTGCCCACTATATCCGGCTCATCGTTATCCTCTGTATCAAGATCGATACCTAAGCGAGCTGCATCTTTTTCAACCATTTCACGAGTTACTTTAAAAATATCTGTCAGGGTTTCCCAAAATTCGGGACTTTGAATATCTGAAGATGATTGATCAGGAGTGATTTCCTTTTCAATTTCAGCCACGCGGCAGCGTGTTGTGAACGGGCAACGCTCACACCAGCGATCACAATAATTATAAATGCCGGGAATAAATTGTTCATTATCAGTGTCCCTCTGAAAGGCATCTTTGATCCTCATTTTCCTGTTTAGGCGCTCTTCCTTTTTTATTTCTTCAGGAGTTGGCAGCAGATCATCAATATCAGTTTCAATATCTGTTTTGCCTCTTGTATCTTTGCTCTCCTCTCTTATCTCTTTACATACGGTGCAATACCCCGGAAAAGGACATTGTGTTTCATCGTAATCGCAAAATTCGATATGTACCTCCCCGGCTCCAACCAAAACATGTTCATCATCCCAGTGATCCCGCAATACTTTGTATCTCAAGTTGTCGGGAGCTTTTTCAGGAAAATCGGGAACAAAGTGAAACTTGCGCAATAGTTGTACCATTTCATTCAGCAGCAGAGTTACTTGTGTATCCCGGAGTTGATTGGGTGGGGGCAACTGTTCTTTACCAATTCCTATAATTAGAGACAACTGTTGAGGCTCTCCATTAATATACTGTTCAACAAAGCTGATATCCTTTACTTCATTAGGGTTATCCATATCAACATCTTCCCATAGTTCCCCAGGCGGCTGCACTCTGGTAGCGGAATGCCTGATGTCCTCAATAAGCTGTTCAATGTAGCGTTCCATAGTTTAATTCATTCAAAAGGTTCTTTAGGGAGGTTCTTTAAGTTGCTTATGTGTCTTTTCATATTAAGTGGTTTCTGAAATTTCATGATTTGAAAAAGTTCCACTGCTATATTGACCAATTAATTGTTTTGATACAAATTCAGAATAACCGGCTTTTTGCAGTCTGTTGAATGTTTGTTAAGTCTCAGGCGGATCATTATCACTGATCTGATTTACAATGATCTCAAAAATTTGATTGCGAAGTTCTTCATTTATTTCCATAAATTTATACTTTATTGACTGACTATATTACGTCTGAAAGTAATAAATTTTTCTGATACCAAATTGTAAAATATTTTCCATGAAAAAAAATTTTCTTTCTTTTTTACATAAAAACTATTCTGTTCCTTTGCTTAAATTAGAACATAGCTTCGCAAATTAATTAAAAAAGCAATATTTGATTTAATATTATACTAATTTTGGTTATTCGTAACGGCTAAGGCTGAGGAAGATAAAAGGTTTTAGGATTTTAAGAAAATATTATTTGAAATGACATATAAAGATTTCATTTTAATTAATTTAAAGTCAAAAAAAAAGTCTAAATGAAGGCTAAAAGGTTAATACGTGTAATTAAAAACCTTAGCCTCAGCCTTAGCCTAATATTTATTAATCAACGAAGTTAAATGCCGATACATTTAAATAAAAGACATTGACCAGACAAAAGAAATTAGCATTTATTGCAGCATATACCGGTATATTTATATTTGGAATTTGTGCTGTTTCAGTAGGTATTATTTTACCTGATGTTATTACTAAATATTCAATAAACGAAATTGAAGCGGGAGTAGTTGCCTCTCTTTTGCCCTTCGGTATCCTCGCAGGTTCTTTCGTTTTTGGACCTGTGGTTGATCGTTATGGTTATAAGTATTTGCTTATCTTTAGTGTACTGGCAGTGATGCTGGCATTGGAAGGAATAGCATTCAGCGAAAGTTTATTTCTTCTCAAATCATCAGTTTTTGTTATTGGTTTTGGGGGAGGAATACTTAATGGTTCAACAAGTGCTCTTGTAAGTGATATAAGCGATGGTAACAGGGGAGCAAATCTGAGTATTCTGGGTGTGTTTTTCGGTATTGGGGCATTTGGAATGCCTTTACTTATTGGTTTATTATCAAAAATATTTACGGGTAATGAAATAATTGCATCCATCGGGTATGTTCTTTTTATCTCCTTGATCTATTTATTTTTTGTCAGCTTCCCAAAACCTAAAATTGCCCGGCAATTTCCCATCAAAAAGTTTCTCCAAATGACAAAGGATCCTGTAATTATACTTATTGGAGTTTTCCTGTTTTTTGAAAGCGGTGTTGAGGGGTTAGCAAACAGCTGGACAACTACATATTTACATGATGTTATTGAAGCAGAAAAGGAGGAAGCAATGTTTGCCCTGTCAGCCATGGTACTAAGTCTTACTCTGACACGAATAGTGCTGGGATATGTTTTGCGAAAGGTTTCTTCTGCTCTTATTCAATTCATAAGTATTTGTATTGCAGCTACCGGTGCATTGATATTGATGTACTCAGTTACCTATGGATCAACTCTGCTGGGGCTTATTTTACTTGGTGCAGGATTCGCAGCAGGATTTCCCATTTTACTCGGTTTCGTGGGTGAACTCTATAAAGAAATGTCTGGCACAGCATTTAGCTTTGTAATGGTTATTGCCTTGATTGGCAATATCATAATAAATTACCTGATGGGAGTGATAGCTCAGGTTGCAGGAATGAAACATTTTTCTTCATTATTACTGAGCTGTCTTGTAATTATGGTGGTAATTCTGTATTTTGTAATTAAGAAAATACGTTTTAAAATAAAAATATAAAACAACTCAATGTTATTATGAAACCTTTTTTACGAACTGTTGCATTATTGTGGGTGGTTTTGCCCACTGCCATATCAGCAGAACAAAAAGTACCGCAAATAAGAACAAAACCTAATACTATGGTAATAGAATATCAACCTATTGGAGAGTTTCATACCAGTATGACACCGCAAACCGGAGCGCCCCGGCAAGGTGCTTTAGAACCTGAAAATGAAGGCACAATTGAGATATATGAACCCTTTACTGAAGCATTGCGGGATATTGAAATGTACGATTACATTATAGTTCTGTACCATATGCATTTGTCAAAAGGGTGGCGATCTTCTGCTAATCCACCGGGGAGTAAAAGGTCTTTCGGTTTGTTTGCAACAAGATCACCTAACCGGCCGAATTCCATTGGTTTTGCTGTGATCAAACTTAACCGGGTAGATGGTGCCATATTGCATGTCAGCGGGATTGATGCGTTTGATGGAACACCAGTTCTGGATATAAAACCGTGGATATCATCTATTGATTGCCCCGATCCCGGTAGAGACATCGAAGTTGAACGGGAACTCGGGATCAAACGGGAATAGTGGGAAGAAGTAAGAAGTAAGTAGTAAGTAGTAAGAAGTAGGAAGTAAGTAGTAAGAAGCAGGGAGTAAGTAGTAAGAAGTAGGGAGTAAGTAGTAAGAAGTAGGGAGTAAGGAGAATAGAGTGGTGAGAGATGAGAAGATGAGAAGATGTGAAAAAGTGAAGAAGTAAAGAGGAGAAGAAGAAAATAATGAATATCGATTACTCACAAGATAAATGAATTTCAATTATGTTCGTGAGATCGCTTCGCTAAGTTAACGAATATTAAATTATGAAGTGATGAGTTAATGTGGTGATGAGGTGTTGTGGTGATGTGATTTCTACTGTAGGTATAACTCAGCAGCAATGGTCTATTTTAACTCATAAATTCCGGGATTAAATATCTCGAAAAGAAATACTTTGTGAAAGGTTGACCTGAAAGACCATAAGCTAAGTTTGTTGTGGAGATTAAAGGATGTTGAACGGCTGGCAAAGTCGGTTAGCAGTATAAGCCAGTACTGGTCAAGTTTTTTCTGTTTATACAATTCCATTTTTTCTTCCTTCTCCCTGATATGCCGTATAAACAAGTCCCTGGTGAGACTGGAAGTAAGAAATGTTACCCCACTGGTCCAGTAAGAATAAGGAACTGCAGGATGATATAATAGCCGAATAGATTGTATTACATCACTATGTTCTGTATTATTAATTGTTTCCTGGAATGGTGACCGTTTATCTCTTTTTTTAATTTTATCGCTGATGAGGTGTGAAAGTGATTTTGACAGCGGAATGATATGGTTTTTGAATAGTTTAATATCAGGAGTAAAGTAAAGAACCATGTAACATTTTATAGCTGATTGTTGTTCAAATCGTAACCTAGTTTCCCGTATAAGTTCTCTTTTAAGGTACTCAGTGGATCTGGGAGCGAATGCATTAGTATCGGTTTTATCTTTGTGAAGCCGCATAAGCTCCATACCAATTGTTTGTTGTGGTCCGGGTTTCAGAATAAAATCCGGTGACTCGGTAGCTATCAGCTTTCCTTTTGGAAAGTTGTAATAAAGCTCCCTGAAATGCCTGAGAAGCAATTTTTCTTCATTTTTTTTATGACTGGCAGGAGACATGATAACAATAACACCTTTTTTTGTAAGGGTAAAATAGTTTGACTTTAATTTTAAAAGGATAAATTTATGTTTTTTTAATTAATTACAGGGTTATGCAGACATTAAATAAACATGTTGGTTTATTTACTGATTTTTACGAATTAACCATGGCTCAGGGCTATTTATTGAGTGGTAAAGAGGATATTCGTGTAACATTTGATTATTTCTACAGGAAAAATCCTTACGGAGGAGGTTATGCATTATTTGTTGGACTGGAAGATATTTTAGAACTGATTTTGAATTTCCGGTTTGAAAAAGAGGATCTGAATTATTTGAAAAAAGCAGGATTTGATAAACGGTTTTTGGAATATCTCACTGACTTTAGATTCAGAGGTGATATATGGTCGTGCAAAGAGGGTGAAGTGGTTTTTTCAAACGAACCTATTATGCGGGTAGAAGGAAACATTATCGAGGCACAGCTTATCGAGACTATTCTATTGAATTTCCTGAATTTCGAGACCTTGATTGCCACGAAGGCTGCACGAATACGGCAGATAGCTGGTGATAAGATAATTACAGATTTCGGGTTGCGCAGGGCACAGGGCCTGGGAGGCATCCATGCCAGCAGAGCCGCAATAATTGGTGGATTTGACAGCACATCAAACGTCTACAGTGCTTTTTCTTTTGGTTTACATTCTTCGGGAACACAAGCCCATTCCTGGGTACAAATTTATGAGAATGAATTGGAAGCTTTTCGTTCATTTGCCCGCTTATATCCTGATAATTGTGTTTTACTTGTTGATACTTATGATACTTTGAATGCTGGGATCCCAAATGCTATTCGTGTTGGTAAAGAGATGGAAGTACAGGGATATCGTCTAAAAGGTATTCGGCTTGATAGTGGTGATTTGGCATATCTGAGTAAAAAGGCAAGACAAATGCTTGATGATGCCGGATTAATATATGTAAAAATTTTGGCATCAAACCAATTGGATGAGTATCTGATTAAAAGTCTTAAAGCTCAAGGGGCATGCATTGATATTTATGGAGTAGGAACAAAACTTATAACAGGTAAAGATGATGCTGCACTTGATGGTGTCTATAAACTTTCCGAAAGTGATGGTAAACCACAGATGAAGATCACTGACAGCCATGAGAAGATGACTCTTCCCGGCAGAAAAAAGATATTCAGAATACTTAACGGAGATGATAAGTTTTATGCTGATGCTATAGCCCTGGTTGAGGAAAAAGATATTGGTTTAATTCAACATCCATTTATTTCACGTAAACATATGGATGTGTCTAACATGAAAAAAGAGGAGTTATTGAATAAGGTTTTGGATAGTGGCAAGAGAATCACAGTCAGCCGGAAACCGGGAGAGATTGCCCAATATGCACAGGAAAGACTCAGGCAATTGCCGGAAGAGCATAAACGGTTTGAAAACCCACATGCTTATAAGGTAGGGATTAGTAAAAAACTCCTGATTTTGCGGGATAAGATTGTGAATAGTACTAATCAGAAAAATGGATAATAAGATGAAAGCTTTATTGATTGTGGATGTACAAAATGATTTTTGTCCGGGTGGTGCACTGGCTGCTCCGTGGGGGGATAAGGTGGTTCCGGTAATTAACCGGTTGATGGAGCATTTTGACATTATTGTGGCTTCCCGTGACTGGCATCCGAAAGAATCAGTTCATTTTAACAAATGGCCGGTACATTGTGTTGAGAATTCTTTTGGCGCTGCTTTTCATTCTGACCTAAACACAAAAAATATTCAGCAGGTCTTTTTAAAAGGAACAGGAAATCGCGATGACGGATATTCGGCTTTTGAAGCAACCAATTTAAACCTGAAAGAATACCTGAAGCAGCAAAATATTAATGAGTTGTACGTAGTGGGACTTACTACGGAATATTGTGTTAAGGAGTCTGCTTTGGATGCAGTAAAGAATGGATTCCATACTTTTGTGATCATAGAAGCAATACAGGGGGTTCATCAGCATGAAGGAGATGAGGAAAAAGCCCTGAAAGAAATGGAATTAAAGGGTGTGAAGCTCCTTGAGCATTATCCTGCTTAGTGATTGCCGACTGTTGACTGTGGATTGTGGACTGTGGACTGCCGGCTTATTTTGAAATAGGATGTGCAAAGTTGATCACATCAGTTCCGGTAATCTTTTTTTCACAAAGTATGATCAGTCGCTCCAGCACATTCCGGAACTCCCTGATATTGCCGGTCCAGTTAATTTTTTGCAATTCTTTGATGGCATCTTTTGTAATTTCTTTCTTGCTCATACCATATTCTTCACATATCCGGATATTAAAGTGATCAGCAAGCAGAGGAATATCCTCCTTCCGTTCGTTTAATGAAGGTACCGGTATAAGAATTACACTGATTCTGTGATAGAGGTCTTCCCGAAAATTATGGTTATCAATTTCTTCTTTAATATTTTTATTGGTAGCAGCTATTACTCTTACATCAACATCAATATCTTTATTACTGCCCACTCTGGAAATTTGATTTTCCTGCAGAGCTCTCAGTACTTTAGCCTGTGCCGGCAGACTCATATCCCCAATTTCATCCAGGAAAATAGTGCCACTCTGTGCCTGCTCAAATTTGCCTATTCTTTGTTTATGAGCCGAAGTAAAAGAACCCTTTTCGTGTCCAAAAAGCTCACTTTCAATTAATTCTGCAGGAATAGCGGCACAGTTTACTTCTATAAACGGTTGTTTTGCCCTGTTACTTTTTTCATGAAGCTGGCGGGCTACTAATTCTTTTCCTGTTCCATTATCACCTGTTATCAGTATTTTTGCATCGGTTGAAGCAACCCGGTCGATCATATCTTTTACCCTCAAAATGGCTTTTGATTCTCCAACCATTTCATATTTTTTACTCACCTTCTTCTTCAATGCCCTGGTTTCGGTTACCAGGCTTCCTTTCTCAAGGGCATTCTTAATTGTAATAAGGAGTCGGTTCAGATCAAGTGGTTTTTCAATAAAGTCATATGCCCCTTTCTTTATTGATTCGACAGCAGTATCAATATTGCCATGTCCTGATATCATAATAATGGGGACATCAGTTGTATGTCCAAATATTTCTTCAAGAACCTCAATACCATCCATCTTGGGCATCTTTATATCACAAAGCACAACGTCATACTGGTTTTTTTCAAACATTTCGAGTGCCTCCCGTCCTTCTGTTGCCAGGTCAACCTCATACTTTTCATATTCAAGAACTTCTTTTAATGAATTTCTGATGCTTTGCTCATCATCGATTACTAAGATTCGGGACATAATTTATATTGTTAAAATGAATATAAATGTAGAAAAATATATTCTAAAGAATTCGTATCTGTCCATAAAGTCAAACAAATTTTGAATTAAGCACCAAATAGCAAAAAACAAAAAACAAATAATATCCAATGTTTGAAAAAACAAAATCCAAACAGCATATATACAAGAATTTGTTTGATTTTTAAGTCATTAGAATTTGAGATTTATTTGTTATTTGGTGCTTGTTTTTTGTGATTTTTACTATTCATTTATACTTTCGGCCTTTATAGACGGGTTTGAATTCAGATCAATTCTTATATCTGAGCCATTTCCATAATTCTTTATAAGTGGGTTTTTTCCCATACATTAAAATACCTGTGCGGTATATTTTTGCTGCCAGCCAGGTAGTGCCGAGAAACGTAAGAACCAGGATCGTCATTGAGAGGATCAATTCCCAGTAGGGAACACCAAATGGCAGTCTGGCCATCATAACAATGGGAGATGTAAACGGGATAAATGAACACCAGAAAGCCACCGAGCTTTCAGGGTTTTGAAAAGCTCCCATAGCCACAAATAGTCCCAAAATCAGGGGAATTGTAATTGGCATCATAAACTGCTGTGTATCGGTTTCGTTATCTACCGCAGATCCGACAGCGGCAAACAGTGATGCATAAAGAAAGTATCCTCCCAGGAAGTAGAACAGAAAACTACTTAGTATCAATCCCCAGTTAACACTATGAAGCGAATTAAATATCTGCTGTATTTCATTAAAATCCTGAGTTTGGGTTACCGGTACCTGTGTTTGTTCAACAGGTGCAGCAGACATAATGTTCTCTGTTATTGCCTGGGTTGTTTGACCAGCATCATCAGGCAGAAGTAGCGATTGTGCTGAAGTGATAATGATGGCAGTAATAATTATCCACAGAACGAATTGCGTTAAGCCAACCAGTCCGATTCCTAAAATTTTTCCCATCATAAGCTGGAACGGACGTACTGATGATATGATCACCTCAACAACGCGGCTTGTTTTTTCTTCAATAACACCTCTCATCACCTGCGCACCGAAAATAAAGATTAAGATATATATCAGCAATCCACCTATATATGCAATACCCATAGACAAACCAGTGCTGGTCTCTTTTTCTGTTCCATCGTCACTTATCTTGATGGTTTGAACATGAATATTTGTACTCACTGCTTTAAGAATCTTGTCAAGGTCCTTAATATCATAAGTTTCAAGTTTTTTCTGTTCAATTTCCTTTTCAAGTGCATTGGCTATATAGATAGTTAGGTCGAGCGGCGGTTGTTTATGAGAGATAAGTTGAACAGCATTAGGAATATAGGCTACTTTAGGTGAAATGTATAGTACCGCGTAATATCCTTTATCACTGAAATTTGTTTTAAGGTCGTCAAGTGTTGCATCTCCGAGGTACTCAAATTTCAGATATTGTGAGTTGGGAATAACATCTTTGAACATATTTGTTTCATCTTCGATCACCGCGATAACCTTTTCTTCGGTATCATCACGGGTCATGATCCAGACTGGTACCAGGAACATGGCAGCCATAAAAACCGGTGCAAGAAGAGTCATAATGATAAATGATTTTTTCTTCACCCTGGTCAGGTATTCTCTTTGAATTATGATAGATATCTTTGACATGGTTTTTAAATTTCTGTGTTTATACCTGATATTTTATTTATCTTTTTTTGAAGCTTCTTCAACAACCTTGATAAAAACATCATTCATGCTTGGAATTATCTCTCTGAACGAGAAAATATTACCTGAAGAAAGCATTGTTTTAAGCAAGTCGTTAGTTGAAATATTGTTTAATAGCCTCACTCTGATAAAATTTTCTCCATTTTTCTGTTTACTTTCAATAATTTTATATTGTGTGCTAAGTGTGGCTTTCAGAAGGTTAACATTGCCCCTGAAGCCGATCTCATATTCATTCAGTGAATAATTCCTGCGGATTGTATCCATAGGTCCTTCCAGGAGTGAGACTGACTCATTGATAAGAGTAATGTGAGTACACAATTCTTCAACCGATTCCATATTATGGGTTGAAAAGATAATGGTTGCTCCCTTCTTTTTCAGTTTTAGTATCTCCTGCTTAATGATGTTAACATTGATTGGGTCAAAACCGCTGAAAGGTTCATCGAAAATTAGCAACTTTGGTTCATGAATAACAGTTGTAATAAACTGGACCTTTTGTTGCATTCCCTTGGATAGTTCTTCAACTTTTTTGTTCCACCATGCCTGGATCTCAAATTTCTCAAACCAGTCCTTAAGTTTTGAAGTTGCTTCCGAACGGCTGAGTCCTTTGAGCTGTGCAAGGTATATTGCCTGTTCGCCGACCTTCATTTTCCTGTATAACCCTCTTTCTTCAGGTAAATAACCGATATCAAAAACATCATTTGCTTTAAGCTTATGGTTATTAAAAAGGATCTCACCGTTATCAGGAGCTGTAATCTGGTTTATTATCCTTATCATAGTGGTTTTCCCGGCACCATTAGGCCCTAAAAGGCCATAGATGCTACCTTCGTTAACCGCCAGATTTACCTTGTTTAGTGCAAGATGATTCGAGAATTGCTTAACAATGTCTCTGGCTTCTAATAATTTCATATAGTTGTTTTTTGAATAATAATGATAAAAGCCGGAATAAACCCAACTTAAAATGATACAAAAATATAAACTTTATTTAATAATTGGTAACTAACCAGTCGGCAGTCCACAGTCCATAGTCGGCAGTCCACAGTACCGGAAAAACAAAAATCTTCGATTTCCAATATTCCAACATTCCAACATTCCAAAATAACTACGTATTATCCTGAAGAACCTTAATAGTTACAATAATGGAATACCGGAGTTTTAATTTGCACAGATTAATTAAAAAAGCCCTTCATTTTTTCAAAAAAGTTTTTGTCAGAACTGCTGGGTTTTGGAGTAAAATTTCCCGACTCATTTAGTTTGGTCAGGGCACGCTTTTCTTCGTTAGTAAGGGTTTTTGGGATCCAAACACTTATAGTAACAAGCAGGTCTCCTTTACCATAACCATTAACATCCGGGATTCCTTTACCTCTAAGTCTGAGTATTTTCCCGGGTTGAGTTCCCGGGTCTATCTTAATTTTCACTTTACCCTCAATGGTTGGTATTTCAATCTGAGTTCCGAGAGCAGCTTCTGCAATACTCAGGTAGAGGGAATACATAATGTCATTACCATCGCGAATCAGGTCAGGGTGTTTTTCTTCATCAATTATTACGATCAGATCGCCATTTACACCACCTCTTCTGGCTGCATTTCCTTTTCCTGAAACCGTCATCTGCATTCCTTTGCCTACTCCTGCCGGAATACTGATTTTAATCACTTCATTATCCCTGATAACTCCTTCACCATGACATTCCGGACATTTTTCAGAGATAGTTTTTCCCTGTCCGTTACAGGATGGACAGGTGCTGGCGGTTTGTACCTGTCCAAGGAAAGTATTGGATATCCTGGTAACCTGGCCGGTACCGCGACATGCTGAACATGTATGATAAGCAGTTCCGTTTGCAGCACCTGTGCCATTACATTGTTTACATGAGATATATTTATTGACTTTTATCTTTTTTTCAACTCCATTGGCAATATCTTTCAATGAAAGCTTTACCTTAACTCTAAGATTTGATCCTTTTAATGTTCTTCCGGCAGTACGGCTATTGCCAAAACCACTAAAGCCCCCAAAACCCCCGAAACCTCCGCCAAAAATATCACCAAACTGGGCAAAAATATCTTCAATAGTCATTCCTCCTCCGGAAAAACCACTACCTGCACCGCTTACACCGGCATGTCCAAAACGATCATACCGGGCTTTTTTCTGGTCATCCCGGAGTACTTCATATGCTTCTGCCGCCTCTTTAAACTTTTCTTCAGCACTGCTATCGCCCTGGTTTTTATCAGGGTGGTATTTCAGGGCTTGCTTCCTGTAAGCTTTCTTAATTTCATCTTTAGAAGAATCTTTTGAGACACCCAAAACATCGTAATAATCTCTTTTGCCCATAAAATATTTTTAATTAATCTTAGAAATCCACCTTCTTTGATGGTGGTCATGTTTTTTTTTAAACATGATATAAATTATTGGAATATTGGAATGTTGGAATATTGGAATGTTTTTAAAAGTCATCCATTTTCTTCCCATCATTCCATCTTTCCATCATTCCTTGATCATATTAATAAAGCGCCCAATGGGTGCAATTCAAAGCCACCTTCTTAGAGGGTGGAT
>JADFUQ010000519.1 GCA_015222065.1 Bacteroidota bacterium | reverse complement strand
GGAGCGGATATTAGGGTTAGCTTATGATTAATACCCTTATTCAGTCGATCAATCAAATGAGTTCGTTGAACTAAATCAGGTCGAGGCTGTGGTACATAAAGTTTAGTTGCCAGCAGAGGATATTGTGTTTCTTTGATATTAATTGTTGTTCTTTTCAATTTTGATATAGTCAACGATTTATTTACGGCAAATTAATAAAAATTGTCTGAAATATCCATAATAATTTAATAATATCCTGTTAATACTCAGGCGGCTTATACCTTCTCCAAAACTTATATTTACTTAGCGAACTATAGGAGATAATCCTATTCACAATTTTGTACTTCATAAGAAAGTGTAATATTCTATAACTTAGAAAACCAAATAAAATAAGTATTGAAGTAGTAATTAAAGACCATACCTGTTCAAATAACTTCGATTGCTTTTCGATATCCAGTATATCATAATATTTCAGAATAGAAATTATAAAAGGTATTAATAAAACATATACAACTACTATTATCAAACCCGAAAAGCCGTGGGCAGTTTCTATTGCCCTTTGTGGACATATGTTTACACAACGCATGCAACTCTCGCATTTATACGTCCAAAATAATCTTTCATCAACTTTTTTGATTGCTTCAACCGGGCATTTAGAGACACATATATTGCAATTAGTACAAGCATTAGTAGCAACAAGTGTTTTAGCAAGAAAGAATCGTCCAAAAAAGTAATATCCAAGACTTACTGGTATTAAAGCCAAATCAACAGGTAATGAAAACAAGGCTTTGTACTTTCTTTTTCCATCCAGTATATTTATGGCGAAATTATTTACAATACCCTGACATCTTTTATAAATTGAATAAATAACCTTTTCCTTTAATCCCGGATGAAGCAGCAGCCAATTAGAGGGCAAATCGAGTGGTTGCATACCTACAATCCGGAATCCTTTCAATATAAGAATCAATGCCGGTAATAATTGTGCCACGCCGCTTAATCCCGGGAGGTAGAATTTATAGAGTTTCATACCTGCACGAGTGTTTAAAATAAAAGAATCAACATTTTTAACTTTTGGAAACTTAAACAGGAATTTGAGAACAATAGGTGGCATATTAAAACCATGTGTTGGTGCGCAAAAGCCAATTAGTGTTTTTCCGGATAACTCAGGAATATCAACCGTTTTAAATCTGTCAATATTTGTCAGATTAGTTCTTAAATCTTTTTCCTTTGCAACTTTTTCAATCCATATTGCTGCATTCCGGGCATTACCAGTACCTGAAAAATAGTATATAATTATTTGGTCGTATTTCATTTTTTTCAAAATTATTAAATGTGTTTTCTTGTTTCCATAAGTTGTTTTTTAAAGGTTTGAAATTTAGTTCGAGATACTTATTCTTTACTACAGTATTTCTGATATCAGTAATACCAATCGAATTTTGCTATGAATTGTGTTAAAATCCATATTTCTTCACTTTCTTTTTACAAGGGTTTCCCTCGTAGATCCAAAAACATTTCTCTTTTGACTGTGCGATAAAAGAAACTAATGTTTTAAAATTGTAGCGTAAGCCTTTAGGATGCTGACAAATACTTTTATTGAATGTATCAGTCCCCTTCTCTCCGTGATCGCTTGCAATTAATTGCATAATATCTTTATCAATCTTACCTTCATATTTGTCAAGCAATTCAATCATTCGCTTTGTTCTGATTTCTGCATTCAGTGTTTGTTTTAAAAGCGGAACACCATTAAATTTTTGTAATTCTTCAGACATTATAACATTTGTGTTTCCTAAACTACCATTATCAACAATTTCATACACTCTTTTCTCATAGGTGCATTCTACACGCATAAATCTATTGCTGTCAGCAATATAAAATACTGTTCCAAGCTCATGATTAGGCACTGATTCAAAAAATGCTTTCGCTTCTTCTACTGTTGAACAGGTATTTAAAGCTTTCATTAGAACCAACATCGGTGGTCTAAGTGCTTTTTTCTCAGAAGGTTTGGTCCATAATAATGTACTGGCAATTGTTAGTCCTTTTTCATTCATACCGTGATTATAACCAATCCAACCAGCTAAAGAAGTTACTTTATATCTATAACCTTTATCCGGTATGATATCTGAAAAGATTTCAAATTTTTGCGTCATTGGTTCTTCATCCGCATTCATACCAATAAACGGCTCATTGCTTTTGGTACTTTTACCGGCAGCTCCCCAAACAGAACATGTAATAATATTTTCTGTAGCAATATTAAGGCTCAAAATGTCAATATAATGAATATTAGCACCTGTTGCTATCCCTTTCATAAAATCAATAGCATCCGGATGATATTTAATTATTTCTTTTTCATATTCTTTTGCGAATGATTGCCATTTGGATTTTTCTTTTTTATATGTTAAGAAAGTTGGAATAAAATACCATAAGTTAGGATTGAAAGGCTGGGAACCAGGCTTTTTTGCCAAAGAAGCCATTAAGTATGCCATTTTTGCAAAAGTTTTAATCTCTTTTTTACATTCTTTTCCGTATTGAACACCTATTTCATAAAATGAGCCTTTTAAATTAATTTCTTTCATGATATTTGTTTTTTAATTATGAATCAAAATTACGGTTTCCACTTGAAAATAAAATCACCCTTGAGGATGATTTGAGGGGTGAATTATCTGTCATTTATATCTTTTTTAAGTGTTATTAATTATTCTTCTCATAATCAGGATTAACTGAAATAAGTGTCAAGTTCAAATCACGAATCCTATTAAGTATTCCATGCAAAGCTGCCTGGTCTGTAACATAGCCGGTAAGGATGGTGTTCTTTCCATCGTAATTGATCTCCATGTTTTCAAACCACTCTGTCCATTCTTCAGACAACTGTCCTTTTATCCGTATGTTAAAATGTTTCTTCATAATATTTATGTATAAATGGCTTTGTATAACAAATTATCTCTCATACCTGATGGGAAACGAGACAATACTTTCATTTTCTTCGCTCCGGGACCAATGAGATATTGAGCTTTAGGTTTTGGCCGGTTTAACACTTTTGCAATAACCTCTGCAACTTCAATGGCTTCAATACCCGGGATATTCTTTACTTCCTTGTCAAAATATTCGATCAGATGTGAATAGAGTTTCACTATTTCCGGCTGTGCTTTTTCCAGCATTTTATTCCTGTCGTCCAGAATTTTACCCAATACACTTGTGTTAACTTTACCTACAACAACACTTGAAACAGAGACACCAAATGGGAGTAGTTCAACCCTGAGCGAATCAGTAATTGCCTGAACAGCAAATTTTGAAGCTGCATAAACACTTTTATCAGGAATTGCTAACAGGCCATGTCCGGAACTTATATTTACTATCCTGCCTTTGTTTTTTCTGATTAATGGTAAAAAGGTCTTGGTAACAGAAAGTAATCCGCAAACATTGACATCCAGAAGTTTCTTAATATCCGGGAGGGGAAGCAATTCCAATGGCCCATTTAATGAAACCCCTGCATTATTCACCAGGCTAAAGGTGAATTCTCCTGTTTCTTTAGCAACTAAATCAAAAGACCTGGTTATTGAATCTTGATCGCATACATCCAGAAATACAGGAGTAAGATTGGATGTGCCTTCCTGTAAAAGTTTTTGTTTGTCGGTTTCTTTACGTACACCTGCATAAACTTTCATTCCCATTTTATCCAGGTAAAGTGCAGTTGCATGACCTATTCCTGTTGAAGCTCCGGTTATTAATACTACCTGCTTCGTGTTTAATTTATTAATTGTTTTCATCGCATTATGTTTTTAATGTTTTTGAGTCAAAATTACGATGCCCGCTTAAACAAAAAATCACCCTTAAGGGTGATTTTGAGAGGTGATTTTTAGATCAAATTGCATTTTATGGAAAAGTCGTGTTCTGGTGTACATCTAATGTAAGATGAAAAATATCACATTAATATTTATATGGTTTGTCCCTTCTCATAATTTGTATTCACTTAGCGAACTATAGCTAATAATCTTATTCTTAATTTTGTGCTTCATTAGAAAGTGAAGTATATATTTATATTTTAAAAAATCTTCTTTTTATTATTCTGACTTGAATTGTTTGTTGTTTCATAATATAATACATTGATGGTACAACAACCAGTGTAAGGAATGTTGCAAATGTTAAACCATAAACTATTGTCCACGCTAATGGAGCCCAGAATTGAGCACTATCACCGCCCCAATATATATTTGGATCTAAATCTGTGAATAATGAAGCAAAGTCAATATTCATTCCTATGCCTAATGGTAATAATCCAATTATTGTTGATACTGCTGTTAGTAAAACAGGAGTTAATCGAGTTGCTCCGGCCTGAACAATAGCTCGTCGGAATCCCATACCGTTTTCAATAAGTTGGTCGGTATAATCAATAAGTAAGATTCCATTGTTCACAACAATTCCGGCTACAGCCACAATTCCCATTCCGGTCATTATTACAGAAATATCCATCCCGAAAATTATTGTTCCAAGGAAAATACCAATAAAACTTAATACAACTTGAGAAAGAACAATAATAGGTCTGAAAACCGCATTAAATTGAGTAACTAGTATGAGGAAAATTAGTGCCAATGCAATAACCATTGCTTTAGAAAGAAAATCTGTTGATTCTTTCATATCATCTTGTTCTCCTCCAAATCTTACTTCATATCCACCTTTAACATTTAGATTCTTTTTAAACTCTTTCTTTAAGTCAGTTATTATTTTATTAGCATTATATCCTTCTAATACATTTGATGAAAGTGTAATCGTTTTTTTGTAATCTTCTCTAATAACTCCTCCGTATGAATTTGTGTACCTGATATTTGCGACGGCTGAAATTGGAATTTCTTTTGCAGGGCCATCATTATTCCCAGGTGCTATCATCTTCATATTCATTAAAGCATCCAAGTTATCACGGTATTTTTTCTGTAACCTTAGATTGATATTATATTCATCATCACCTTCACGATATTTAGAAACTTCTCTACCATAAAGTGCTGTACGAATTGTACTTCCAATATAAGCTGTATTTAAACCTAATTTGTTTGCTTTTGTTCTATTAATATCAACTATTATTTCAGGTTTATTTACATCAAGATTAGATTTTAATTCTTCAATACCTTCAATATCTGATGATTCAATTACTTGTTGTATGTCTTTTTCAAGTGCAATTAATTCAGTGTAATCATCTCCATTTATTTCAATACTTATTGGTGCTCCGGTTGGTACATTTTGTTGCTCTTCAACAATAATTTCAGCTCCGGGAATACCTGTCATTTCTTCCCTTAAAGAATTAAGATATATAGTTGTTGGTGGTCCGGTTCTATATTTGTATTCAACAAACCCAATAGTTATTTTTCCAAGATTGTTCTGTACTGAGTGTTCGAAAATATCTCTACCTGCACCAATTGCAATATTTGTATTAATAAATTCAACGTCAGGATTGTTTACTCCTAAAACATCATCAACGCGAGTTTCAAGGATTTTTGCTATAGAATCTGTTACTTCTAAACTTGTTCCTGATGGCATTGAAAGATAAACAAATATTAGTGTTGGATCAGTTGCAGGCATAAGTACAACTTTTGGAGGAAATATTCCCAAAAGTACAAATGTGAAAATAAACAACGCAACCGTACCTCGAACAATCCATTGTGGTTTTTTACCTGACATAAGTTTTGTTAATCTGCTTTTATAGGCAGTTATTAATGCAGGTAGAATTTTAGTTTGAAATTTTTTAATTAACGGGCGAAGAATAACTTGTATTAAATAAAACATTAAAGTAAAAAAGGCTATAATATTTCCTAACAGCATAATGTCGAATATGTAACATGGTATTGCAAGAACAACAGCAATACTTGTGAAAATTATTCGCTTTTTTATATTTGGCTTGTATGTATCTTTTGCCTTGTATTTCATGAATGAAATAGCAAATACCGGATTTATTACATAAGCAACGAATAATGATGACAAAAGGCATAAAATCAGTGTAATAGGTATGAATTTCATAAATTCACCTAAAACTCCAGGCCAAAATGATAATACAACAAAAGGCGCGATTGTAGTAAAAGTTCCTGCCATTATCGGAATTGCAACTTCTCCTGCTGCTTTTTTCGTAGCAGCAATAATAGATAGATTAGGTGTATTGTTGAAATGTCTATAAATATTTTCTACTACAACAATTGAATTATCAACTAAAACACCAAGTGCAATAACTAGTGCCATCAAAACAACGATATTCAATGTAAATCCGATAACAGGCAGGATAATAAAAGAAATTAACATTGATAATGGTATTGCTACTCCGGCAAACATAGCATTATCAATTCCCATAAAAAACATTAAGACTAAAACAACAACCAGAAATCCCAATACAATTGTGTTGAAAAGATTCGCCACACTGTTTCTTGTTATTACACTTTGGTCGCCGGTACTATCGATTATAAGATTGTCAGTTGTTTTCTTTTTAAATTCTTCAACTATTTCCTTGCTTTTATCAACTGCATTAATAAGATTTTCGCCTGATTTTTTTATAACATTTAGTGTTACTACATTGTTACTAAATAATCTTGAGTAACTTTCCCTATCTTCATATCCATCAACATTGTCGGCAACATCTTTTATGTAAATTCCATCTTTTAATAAGATATTTCCAATTTGTTCGTAATTATTGAATTCACCTACAATACGAAGCGTGCGTTCCATATTGTCCATATTGATTTTTCCACTTGAAATAGTCATGTTCTCGTTGGCAACAGCCATGGCAATTTGATCAAAACTTACTCCAACTGCTTGCATCTTGTATAAATCAGCGTTTATTTGAATTTCTCTTGTTAGAGCGCCTACTATGTCTGCACGACTTATTTCTCTTAAACTTTCAATTTTAACTTGTAAATCATCAGCATATTTTTTTAACATAGGAATGCTTAAATCGCCTGATAGATTTATGAAAAGTATAGGTAGTTCAGATAATTCCAAACGTGTTACTTCAGGATCATCTAAGAGATTCGAAGGAAGTTTGGATTTTGCTTTATCTACTGCGTCTTTTACATTCTGATTTGCTTCTTCATCATCGGCGTAAGTTTCAAACTCTATAAATAATATTGAAACATCCTGTATTGATTTTGAATTCACACTCTTTATCCCATCAATATTTTTAAGTTCGTTTTCGATATGTCGTGTAACCAGATTTTCCATATCCGAAGGAGAAGTTCCCGGGTAAACTGTTGTTACTGAGAAATATGGGAATGTAATTTCAGGAAACAATTCTTGAGGTGTAGAGAAATATGCTGTTATTCCCATAAAAACAATAATAAGAACAGTAATATATATCGTAATTTTATTTTCTACCGCTAAATTGGTTAGTTTAAAATGCTTTTCTTTTTTCATATGAGATATTTTAGTAGAATTAATATAATTTTTTAAACAACAATAGTATTGTTTTAATATTCTTTAACTTCAATAGCCTGTCCATTTGTAATATCCTGGTAGCCCATTATAACAACAAATTCATTTGGTGACATTCCACTAAGAATTTCAATTTTGTTATTGTAGTTTTTCCCGGTTTTAACAATGCGCTTTTCAGCAAACCATTTTTTGTTATTTTGTTTTGCTACAAACAAAAAATTTTCTTCTCCAGTTTTTTGAACGATATTTAATGGTACAACAAGTGCATTATTATTTGTATAATCGTTAATTGTAAGTACAGATAACATATTTGGTTTTATATCTTTCTCTTGTTCCGGAATAAATATTTCAACAGAAAAAGTACGGTTGTCGGGGTTTATTACCTGGGAAGCTGAATTTATTGATAGCTCTAATGATTTTTCAATTACAGGAAGATAGACCTTGACGATATCATCCTTTTTCACTTGAGAAATATATGATTCAGAAAGTTCAGCATTAATTTTTAGTTTAGATAATTCTACTACGCGAATTGCTCCCATACCAGCAAACGCCATTTCGCTTTCTTTAATAAAAATTTCATCAATAGAGCCCTTGATTGGAGAAAATATCTTAGTTTTTAATAACTGTTCTTGTAAGGTTTTTATTTTTCTATCTAAAGCTTCCTTATTCGCTTTTGTTTGCAGATATTGAATTTCGCTTCCAATTTTCTGATTCCAAAGTCTTTTTTGCCTTTCAAAAACAGTTGATGCCAGATCTAATTGAGTTCTTAATTCATCAATTCCCCTATTAATTATGATAGCATCGAGTTCGGCAAGAAGTTGTCCTTTTGATATTTTATCTCCTTTTTTAACATGAATTTTTTGAACTACGGCAGGAGTTTCAGCAGGTATCAAAATGTTGTTATCTGATTCAACAGTTCCTTGTGCTTCCATGAAATGTTTAAAAACACCTGGTTGAACTTTTTCTACATTGATGCAGACAAGTTTCTCTGTTGTTTCAGTTTTTTCACCTGCAAGTATCTCTTCTAGCGCATTAATTTGAACGGTTAGTTCATCTCTTTTTTCTTTTAGTCTTTTTAACTTGCTTTTATTGTCTTCTGAGCAACTTGCGAAAATTATTGCTATTACTACTATAAATATTAATCTTTTAATCATTATTTTGATTTTTAAATGGTTATTTAGTTTTTATTTAACATTTTTTCTAATGCAGATTTTGCTTTTAATAAATCAAGAATTGAAGTTATATAAGTAGTTTCAGTATTTAGATATTGTGAATATGTTTGAGATAACTCCAAACTTGTTGAAATACCTTCTATATATTTTATCTGTGTTTTATTATAGATTTTTTTAGAAAGATTTAAGTTATTGTTTTTATTGTTGTGTTTAAACCAGGCGTTTTTATAATCTATTCGAAGTTGTTCTATTTGCATATCTAAACCTTCACTTAATTCAGTTTTTGAAACATCAAGTTTCTCTATATCAAGTTTTGCTTGTTGAACTTTAAAGTGTTTTAATCCACTATTATATATAGGAACGCTTATTTGTAAACCTACCATTGAAGTTGGATACCATTTTTGACTACTACTTAAAATTGTAAAATCATTATTCATAGCATTTTTTTCATAAGAATAAAATGCTGATAATGTTGGTAAGTACCCCGATTTTTCAAGTTTTAGATTAAGTTCAGCAATTGCAGATTGGTTTTTTAACATTAAAAAATCAATATGGTTCTCATGATTAAAGTTGCGATTTAGGATCAAAAATTCTTCTATGTTATTTACAATGTTTTCCAAACTATCAGTTAACAGAAGTTGATGAATTGTTTTCATACCCATCATGAATTTCAGATATTTATATGCTATTTTAATTTGATCTTCAATGATTTTATTATTTGTTTCAAGATCGGAAACCATAATTCTAATTTGGTCAACATCAGTATCTTCAATTAATCCTTCTTTATAAAATTGTTCTGTTTCATAAAGAGTTTCCTTTATACTTATAAGAATACTATCTAATATTGATTTGTTTCTTTCTGAAACTAACACAACATAATATGCATTAGCTACTTGCTCGAGCAAATCGTTTTCGCTTTTAATTAAATTGTATTTAGATAAATTCAAATAAGCCTTTGATGTTTGTAATCCAACAATATATTCACCACTAAAAATCAATTGGCTAACAGTTATATTCCAATTGGCATTATGTTTTGTCCCAAATTGTACTTCTGCAAATTCACCTTCTTGCGCTTCAGGATTAAAGAATATTGCAGGAATTAACTGTGTTGCTAAATCAAGAAAATTTGTATATCCTACTTCTGCACTAACTTGTGGTAACCCAATAGTAGTAGTTTCGTTTACTTTTTTAGTGGTCTTTGTAACATCAAATTTTGCAATTTGAATCTTATAACTATTTTGCAAAGCGTATTCTTTGGCTTCTTCAAGTGAAAAAGAGAGTGTTTCCACTTGTTCTTGAGCACTTAAAAATAAAGTCAAAGAACATAGTAAAATATATGGAATTGATTTCATTTTTCGTTTAGTGATCATGGTTTAGTTAATTTGTAATTATTCGATCTTAAATTATGAGTCAAAATTACGATGCCCACTTAAACAAAAAATCACCCCTGAGGGTGATTTTGAAGGGTGATTTTATACTTTTAAGGGATATTTTCTAATAAAAAGAGACAAGCTGTTTACTAAAGCAAACCCAACTCTTTTGCTTTGGCTACGGCTTTTGAGCGACTTTGAACATCAAGTTTCAAGTGAATATTTTTAGCGTGAGTTTTTACAGTATTTAATGAGATAAATAGCATATCGGCAATTTCCTGGTTAGATAAATCTTCAGCGATTAATCTCAATACATCAATTTCTCTCCTACTGAGAGTTTCGGTTGAAGTATCTTTTTTTCGTTTTTCTCTCTTTTCAATGGACAACATTAATTTATCTAAAAACTTTCTTGATAAATGTGATTTTGTCGAAGCTTGTCTCTTATGGATTTCTTTTAATAGCTCAGCAACAGGTTTACCCTCCCGGATAAAAAACATCAACAGATTTTCCCTTTCTGCCAGAATAAGAGATTGTGTCAAATAAGTTAAGGCTTCTTCATTATTCCCATTTATTTTATGAAGGACAGCGTATAAATTCTTTATCTCAATCAATCTTTCAATTCTTTTTCCTGTTTCCGCTAATGTATGTAATTGAGTAAGGAGTTTTTCTGCTTCATCAGTTTTATACCGGGCAATCAATAACCGGGCAAATGAAATATATACCAATTCATTAACATTAGTAATCTCTTTATCAATGCCTAAATCCAGCATTTTTATCAATTGAGATGCTTTTTCCAACTGTTCCTGTTCAACATAAACTCCGACCTTCCAGGCAGTTATGGTGAGTTGTAAATTGAATGGTAATTCCTTTTCCTGACTTAACAGATCCAATTCCCTGATTATTTCATCTGCATTGTTAATATCTCCACAAGAATGTAAAACCCTTGCATAAACCATGGTACTAAACACAATATGAGTAATGTCTTTACCCTTCTTGCTTGCGTCAAAACCAATCTTTGAATTTTGCAAGGCTAATTCCAGCTCATCCCATTCATATTGAATATAGCCCATAACGGAGAATAAACTGGCAAAAGACCATTCGTTTTTTGCCATTTGAGAATAACCGCCATCATTAATTAGCTTTAACAATTCATTGCATTTTTTATATGCAAACTTGTAATTACCCTGGCGCATTTCACCATATGCCAATCTTATTACTGTGGTTGATATTAGATATAAACTACCGGATTTCTTTCCAAATTTAAGTGCTTCATTAAAAGCTTTACTGCTTTCCTGCATGTCTCCTTTGGTGAAATAGGCTACTCCATAGGAAAACCATGCCCAGCTAAACCACAATGGATTTTCTTCAGAAAGGTTTTCGTATGCTTGTTCACAATATTTGAATATTTTATCTGTCTTTCCGGTGTTGGATAGCAAATATGTAAAAGCAACTGAGATCTTCCCAAGTAATTCTTTCAATTCCTGCTTACTTTGATCACCTTCTTCTTTATTAATTATAACATCTTTGTTTATGCTTTTAGTTATTGTTCTTTCTGCAGCATTAAGAAATTTTTCAGCTTCCTGCATATGTCCTGATGCAATCAATATCCAGGAATAGAAAAGGCAAAAATTAGGATTCTTCTCTATTATGTCATCCGGTAAAAGCTTTCCAAACTTCATAATTGCTGTGTGTTGACCTGATTCCCAAATCTTCTCAACAATTCCGTCAAGTAATTGCATGGCTTTTTTATAGTTTCCAGCCTCTAATCCATGATCTATTGCTAAGGCATACATTTCATTTTCCTCAAACCATAAGCTTGCCTTAATATGAAGCTCCTTGATGTTTTCTTTTTTTCTTAATTGTAATCGCTGTTTTAACAAATCTGCAAAAAGACGATGATAGCGATACCAGTTTCTTTCAGTATCAAGAGGAATAATGAACATATTGTTCTTTTCGAGAGATTCCAGTATCAATTGACTATCGTTTTTATTTAAAACGGCATCACATAATGGTCCGGAAATCTGTTTAAGTATTGAAGTAAGTAATAAAAAATCCTTTACATCTTCAGATTGTATATTCAGCACCTCCTCAATCAGGTAATCCATAATATACCTGTTGTCTCCTGTAAAAGCCTGAATGAATCCTGAGATATCCTCACGACCCTGCATGGATAAAGC